>JBASFO010000088.1:0-17089 GCA_049653065.1 Minisyncoccia bacterium | reverse complement strand
ATCCTAGACACTTATTTCTTCCGGTTTAGTAGACAGAATTGGTGCCTGAAAGAGAGGCGCAAATACCATCACTTTATTATGACGTACGTCATAATAAAGTGATGGTAGAAAACGAATGAGGACGTGTTGGCATAGGTATTTCACCTCTATAACTTTGCTCGTTCCACTTCCTCTCGACCTCTTCCTATTTGAGCGGGCACTGCTACACTTATGGTAGAAGATGTGATAGAACAGTTCCGCAGGTCGATTGGATTATAAAATCGTAACCTCTCTATGCGCTACCTTCTCGCCTTTTGCTTCAGCCTCACTCTTTTCGTACTAGCGCCCTCTGCAGAGGCGCAGGTGCTTCCGTTTATCGACCCCCATGTCGATATTGTTGCTGAAGCAACCTCTACTCAAGGTGTTGCCGTCCCGTTTGCGGTCTTAGCGCATGATGAAATAGACGGCGATGTGCCGGCCGTGTGCTCACCCGAGTCCAACACGAAATTCCCGCTCAATGCGGTTACCCCTGTAACCTGCACGTATATAAATTCAAACACTATAGAGGCGACTCCCGTTTTATTTACGGTGCAGGTCGTCGATACTACGCCGCCACTTGTTGGCCCCCATGGCGATAAGACCCAAGAGGCGACCGGCATGTTCACTGAAGTGAAGTACGGTGCACCAAACGCGTTTGATCCTGGAGGTTTTCGTATAGATGGCGCACGCCCGGCTGATTGCACTCCGGCAGACGGCTCACTGTTTCTTATAGGCACGACTACGATCACCTGTACGGCAACCGACAGCGCCAATAATCAGGCAGTCCCTACCATGTTCAATGTCATAGTGACGCCGCCTGCGGTCATACCCGATGGTTTCTGTGGAGAGGGAAATCATTTTGATACAGAGCTCGCTACCTGTGTACCCGACGCGCCCCCTCCGCCCCCTCCTCCTCCCGCAGTTGTTGATGTGTGTGGAAATATTAAGGGGGTCCAAGAAACGGTGCCGCCCGGCATGCAAAGTGTCGATGGTGATCAATGTGTGACTACGGAGCAAAACCGTAGTCGTAGCGGCGGGAAAAGCGGTTCAGAAGGAGGTGGCGGCGCGGTGCTCGGTGCATCTACCTGTAGTCCGCTCCTTTCTGAATACTTACGTCTCGGAGGAACCAATACCAGTGACGAAGTCTTGGAACTTCAGGAGTTTCTAGGAGAGAATCTCACTATCGCGCTTCCAGTGACCGGTGTCTTTGATGAGGCTACGGACTCTGCCGTGAAGCAGTTCCAAAGCAAGTACTGGATACTCGTCTTAAAGCCCTGGGGCACTGCAGGAGCAGAAGATACGTATTCTCCAACCGGATACGTGTATCGCTTTACCCGCTGGCTCATAAACAATCTCTCCTGCCCGGGAAGCGAGCTCTACCCAAGCGTGTTTCCGTAAGAAAAAAAGAACAAGCGCCCCATGAGATAGTCGTAAACGACATCTCATGGGGCGCTTGAAAGGCGCATCCGATTCGTCCGACGACCACTACTTCCAGGGGTTTCTGGAGAGGTGGCGCGTCTGGGCGATTTTGTACGCCGCATAAAACGGCGGGAACGCGCCAAGGCCAATCAAGACCGAGAGCACGAGCACTGCGTTGCCGTCCGGGAGGATCTGATCGAAAAGTGCGATAGTGTTCGACGTGCCGAGCCAGAACGCCGCGGCCAAGAAGCCGTAGACGGCGCCTGCGACGAGCATCAGGTAATCTCGTTTGAGCTGTAACCCGTCGTAGAGTCCGACGAGGAGCATGAGTGCGGCGGTGATGCCGAGAAAGATCGGCAGCACATGGTTGAAAAAGAGCAGTGGCTCGTTGAAGAGCTCCCAACTTATGATGGTGCTCTCTCCGGGAATGAGTCCCGGCTCAACGAAGAAGGTGATTCCGGCGGCGACAAACGCGACGCCTAGTATCCCGAACACCCACGTTAAGGGATTTCTCATTTCGTCTCTCCTATAGTCTCTCGAACCATCTTCCCGGGAAGCCGGGCATGATTCGGATACCACGCATTAGGCCCGAGCCAGATTAAGAAGTCAAGGCCTCCGTAATGAGGTTGTACAACCAAAAAGCATTGACAAAGGAGTGTGTTATGTAATATAATTGTCTCATGTCAAGCTTTACGCCTGAAGGGCATGTGGAGGAAGGCCACCGCAGCCCCGCGCGCCACGCCTTTGGGCTTCCCGGCCTCATTGTCTTCGGAGTTCTTATTCTCGGCAGTTTTTCGTTCGTCGCATTTCATACGCGCATACTTTCCGAGACCAATCAGCTTGCGGCTGTGGTTACCGCGACCCTGGTTGATCTCGCTAATGGCGATCGACGTGCGGCAGAGATAGGGACACTTACGGTAAACCCACTCCTTGTTCTCGCGGCACAGGCAAAAGCAAACGATATGGCAGAGAACAGCTACTTTGCACACACCTCCCCCCTAGGGCGAGACTCGTGGAGCTGGTTTGCTGACGCGGGGTATCTCTTTAGCTATGCGGGAGAGAACCTCGCTGTAAATTTCTCGGACTCAAAAGACGTCGAGGATGCGTGGATGGATTCACCCTCGCACCGAGCAAATATTTTAAACGGACGATTTACAGAAATAGGTATCGCGACTGCGGTGGGGGAGTATAACGGTAAGAAAACAACCTTTGTCGTGCAGATGTTTGGTACACCCGCACGCGCCGCCGCTCCTACCCAAGAACCGATCACAATTATCGCGCCCGCCTCGCCCGAAGACATTGCGATTGTAACGACAGAGCCAGGACCCATCGTCCTAGCCACCAATGAGGAGACATTTGCCGAGGCCGCAGCGACCTCTGCGCCTGAAGCAGTTGGTGCTGTGGAGTCGGAAAGCGCAACAGGTCTTTTGGCATCCGCGCCTCGCTACGCAAGCCTCCTTGATTTCCTGGCATCCTCTCCCGAGGTACTGCTTCGCAGCATCTACATTGTATGCACACTCCTCATCATTGGTGCGCTCACTTTTGCTACCGAGCTTGAGTTTAAGCGCCACCATGTGAAGCATGTGATCGTGTCCCTCGTACTCATTGCACTCATGGGTGGACTCCTCGTTGCAGCTGATCGATTTGTCTTTACGGCGCCGCTCGTTGGATAAGAAACGGGCCCGCCGGAGGCGGGCCCGTGGGTCTGTGCGATACGCACCTCAACCCTCTTTCCAAAGTACAGGCCGGACTGTCGTGAGAAACGTCTTGGGCGAGAACCCCAATGCCATGCCCCACCCGAAAGCGGTGGTAATGGCGATAAGAAGACGTTTTGCCTTCTTCGCCGGAATGAGTCGCTGCACCCTCTTGGTGCCTCTCTTTGGGGGAAGCGCGTACGCATCCACGAGCTCACTGAGTGCCTCCCATGCATCCGCGAGTAGTTTTGCAGCCTCAGATCCTTTTTTCGGCGGGCCATTTTGAACATAAAAAGGTGCGACATCCGCATAGGCTCTCAGAAGCTTCTCCTCTGCGGCCTGTATCTGTGCACGATGCGCTTTCGAGAAGTGTGTCATAGGACGTCTCCCTGAGGCACCCCGATCGGTGCCGTGGTAGAGGTATAACGCTGACGACTCGCTCAGTCAATTTGCATTACTCCCTCTCTTCCTATATAGTGCCGTCAACTCCCATCTCGGGGGATTTATTTTCACATGGCTACTATCCAGCAGCTCACCAAGAAAGGTCGCAAGAAAACATCGAGGAAATCAAAAGTCCTCGCCCTTGGTCGTGGATTCAACCATCTCGAGAACCGTCCGACCTTCTACCCCTCTCCGTTTAAGCGCGGTGTGTGTGTAAAAGTAACCACCAAAACTCCTCGCAAACCAAACTCCGCTATTCGAAAGATCGCTCGTGTGAGGCTCACCAACGGCATGGAAGTAACTGCCTACATTCCGGGCGAGGGCCACAACCTCCAGGAGCACTCTGTGGTGATGCTTCGCGGTGGACGCGTGAAGGACATCGGTGTGCAGTACACTATCGTGCGCGGCAGACTCGACACCGCAGGCATCGAGAAACGCCGCCGCGGTCGCTCTCGCTATGGCGCGAAGAAGCCCAAATAAGTCCCTTCATAATTTTATGAAAATTATTCAGGATCTAAGTGCGTGTAACGTTCGAAGACTCACTAACACTTACTAAGACATGCGTCGTCCCCTAAAAAAGAAGAATCCGCGTACACCAGACTTGGTATATAAGTCCGAGGCGATTTCGCGCTTCGTGAATACGGTGATGAAAGATGGAAAGAAAGACACTGCACGTCGCGTCGTGTATGCCGCCCTCGACAGTATAAAGAAGGGAGGAGCAGAGCCGCTCGAAACCTTTGAAGAGGCAATCAGAAACGTCTCCCCGCTCATGGAAGTACGCTCACGCCGCGTCGGTGGGGCTAACTACCAGGTGCCTCGTGAGGTACCACAGCAGCGCCGCGTCTCGCTCGCGTACCGCTGGCTCATCAATGCCGCACGCGCAAAGAAAGGAAAGCCCATGGCAGAGAAACTTGCCGCTGAAATACTCATGGCCGCAAAAAACGAGGGTGAAGCCATAAAGAAAAAGGACGAGATGCATCGCATGGCAGAAGCCAACAAGGCATTTGCACACTTTGCCTGGTAATTTCCTTGATGTAGTCGTCTTCGACGTGTTCGAAAGGTAAGGACAAGAGCCGCGTAAGCGGCTCTTGGTATGAGGTACACGTGAGTGAGAGAGTCAGAGCCACTAGAGTTCAATGGCCGGCGGGGCGATGGTACCGATCGCGGTAATAGCGAAACGTGCAATAGGAGGACTGATCTCTTGCTTGAATTCCGTCGTTGAGGAATCATCCTCCTCATTTATGATGACCATCGCCGTCTTTATTTTCCCAAATACACGAAAGAACGTCTCCGTGGTGTCTCGATCAATATTTCCAGCGCTCCCGACACAAAGCTCTGCCGTAAAGGTCATTGCATCTGCGCGTTCAAGCGTATTGAGCATGTCTTCAGGAATGAAACGCTCGATGAGTGAGCGCCCTGCGCACGGGACACGGAAATCGACTCGAAGCTCCGGCCCAGGACGTCTTTTTGTCCGGTTCCAGATATGGACCTTGGGCACGAGTCCGAGTGCCTTCATTTCTTGCAGTACAGGAAGAACTTTCTCTAGGTAGGGAAGAGAATAGGAGAGCATAATCGTAGGGATAAGATCGGCATAACCCTGAAGCGTAGTAACTCCTATCGTCGTCGTCTTTGGAATAAGGTCTACCACCAGACGACGCTCTCCCTCCTTCATAACCCAGGCTGTTTTCATCGAAACCTCCTTTTGGTTTACCCGGTCTTGCACGACACTAGCACAAAGCGACGCTACAAGATACTTGAATCATTACGGTCTCTCTTGAGGAGAATCAATCACCCCGAAGCAGAGCTTCGAGGAAATTTCCTTGATTATAATTTAAGAAATAACCAAAATTCCCCCATTACTTTATTATGACGTACGTCATAATAAAGTAATGCAGAAGTAATGCATATATGTTATGCAAGGTACCGTATCTATCCTAGAGGTTAGATACGGTACCTTAATGCAGCTTTTGTTCAACCGCTTGCGGCGGAGTCCTCGGTTCTCTCCAGAAAGAAAAAGAAAAACGGCGACCCGGGAAAGAAGGGGTCGCCGTTTGTTAGTGCGGGCGTCTGTGCTAGGCCGCTCGCGCCGCCGCGTGGTAGACAAAGTGTCGGCATCCTGCCCCTTTGAGGAGCGTGGAAACCACCAGATCCGTCTCGCGCAGGAACGGCGTGCCGTCCCCACTCATGAGGAGCGTCATGCCGATGCGCTCATTCGTGACAAAGAACGGCAAGCGCGCATGAGCGTCCGCCACAAACTGATACTCACCGGTTTCGATTGAGAACTTTACCGAGAGTATTTGTGAGTTGCCGCGCCGCGTAGTGCGATGCGCTTTCACGTGACGAAACGTGTACGCCCGCATCACTTCTGACAAGTTCATATGCACCTCCTGTGCAGGTTCAAACGGAAATTCGTTTGAAGTAAGAAAAAGATAGCACCTCTCTCTGGTATGTACATAGCAGGAAAAGAAAAGCGCCCCAGATTGCTCCGGGGCGCTCTCCGCATTAGATCGGCGCGATCAGGCGGCGGGGGGTTTCGGGTGCCCGGTGGGCACAAAAAACTTCTTGCCTCCCCTCGTCATGACCGCCATCGGGCGACCCACGACGTCCTCTTGTCCGGTGACGGTGAAGCCGTCACCCTTCAGCACCTCCACCACGTTATCCATGGGGAGAAGCTTCTGAACCCGCTTGAACAGCGGACTCTTATCGTGGATGGCGTGAGCCGCCCACAGGAACTGCAATACCACTTTGGCGTCGGCGCCATCAGCGCCGGCCGCCTCGGCGATCTCGCAGAGGGTTTCGATTGCCTTTCCAGTCTGCCCGCTGCGGGCAAAAATGAGTGCGGAAACGTAAGGATCAGAAAACTTGGCCATTTTTTATCTCCGGCACAAGCAACTTGATAGGGGAGGAATTCCCCTACTGCACCACCAAAACGTACGCGTCCAGGTAGATGAGTACCATACTATGTCGCGATATATCTGTCAAGCCCTGTGGTCTATCCGTCACTAGCCTTTGACAGCACCGTTGTTGTTGCCCATGATACCTCTACGGAGTAGGAATCAGCCTACTTCAGCTCTTTGGTAAAGAAAGGAGCACGCGATGCAACACGTAATCGTGGACTTGAGTGAGGTTGAGAGTGGACGATCACTTCCCGCAGATGCACGCTTTCGGGCGCGCATCGAAAGGGAATTGAAAGAAGCACTTGCCAAGCTTCATTCGGAGCGCAGCGTTACGGATCTTACCAATCAGGGCGCTGTTACCATCAAGGTTAAGCTTCCCGAACCTGAGTTCGACTATGATCGCGCGAGTGGAAATGCCTCTCACGTGGTTGTAGGAAACCCTACCTTTTGGGTAGGAGATCGCATTCCGAAACCTCCCGAAGGTATAGGGAGTGGAAACGGCAGTGGCGCCGGAGGCTCCGAGGCTCTGGATCCCTTCACCTTTGAGGTTCCTGCCGACGAGCTTGAGCGCCGCCTCTTTGAGGAGCTTGAGCTTCCGGACATGGCGCAGAAACAGATTGTGCGCATCTCGGAGACCACTATCGAACGAGCTGGCTTTATGCCAGACGGGCCGGCAGCCAGGCTTGATCTCGTGCGATCTGCACGGCTTGCAACCGGCAGGCGCGTCGCCTTCCAGAGACCAAACGAAGAAGCGGTCTATGAAGCCGAAGAAGCACTCGAAGCATTGAAACTGCTTCCGCCAACTCGAAGAGTCAGGGTGAAGATCGCTCGACTTACGCAAGAGCTTGCCGAAATGCATCGGCGGCGCATCATCGCGCCGTACTTTGACAAGGGTGACTTGCGGTATCGGCGCACCCAACAAGTGGAGCTGCCGATTTCACAGGCAGTCATCTTCAACCTCATGGACGTCTCAGGTTCCATGACCGAGCATCATAAGAAGCTCGCCAAATACTTCTTCTGGCTCTTGCGGCGGTTCCTCACGTGCCGCAGAGAATACACGGAAGTTGATATCGTGTGGATCAAACACACGGATACCGCCCAGGAAGTTACCGAGAAGGATTTTTTCTTCTCGAAAGAGACTGGCGGCACGGTCGTCTCCTCGGCACTCGAGAAAATGCTCGAAGTTATCAAGGCCCGCTATCCACTTGAGCAGTGGAACATCTACTGCTGCCAGGCCACTGACGGGGATACCTGGTATAACGACGACGGCGAAGACGATGCCATCGCCTCCTCAGTAATCATCAATACGCTCGTGTTGCCCATCGTGCAGTACTACGCGTATGTAGAATGCTGGGAGCCTGCGGGAAACAAGAAGCAGCAGGCGCGCACCACGCGCCTCTGGGACCACTACGACCAAATTGTGATCAAGTGTCGCAAATTCCAGATGAAGAAGGTCCATCATCCGTCACAAATCTATCCCGTGTTCCAGGAGCTCTTTTCCGGCGGCAGTACAGTGCGTCGGCGCGTCGCGGCATAATGCTCGCACGCTCTTTCCTTCGGGGGGTCTTGACGACCCCCCGATTGTCTTTTCTATACTTAGTACCCTCCCACACTTCTCTTATAAGTGGTATACCTATCGACAGTCTCGGGGAAATAGGTTCCCGGACTTGTCCTTTGAAAGGATACGAGCAATGGCACACACTAGTGCAACGGCAGTGTTCGATCGTATTCGGCAACGCTCCGCGAAGCCGACGATGATGACGCTCACTGACTATCTCGAAGGGTGCCGGAGCAATTCCGGCTACTACGCCACTGCGGCCGAGCGCCTCCTGGAGGCTATCGGCAAACCGATAGTGATAAACACCGGTCGGAGTGGAGACGCCCGACTGGGGCGTATTCACCAAAATCGCACCATCCGTGTCTTTCCCGCGTTTGCGGAATTTCACGGAATCGAAGCGCCGATTGAGGAAGTCTACAACTTCTTCAAAGCTGCTGCGCAGGGTCTCGAAGAGAGAAAACAAATCATGTATCTCCTCGGCCCTGTCGGTTCTGCAAAATCCTCAGTCGCCGAGCGATTGAAGGATCTCATGGAGCAGCGACCCATCTATGTGCTCGCCGTTCCTTCGCGCGATCGCGCAGGCAAGGTGATACCGGCTGAGTATGATCTCAGTCCCTTGTATGAATCTCCGCTAGGACTCTTCCCGAAGGAAGATGCCGCGGAAATGGAAGAAGCGTATGGCGTTCCTCGTCGCCACTTCGATGGCATTTGCTCCCCCTGGGCGAGCAAACGTCTCAAGGAGTTTGAGGGCGACGTCTCTCACTTCTTTGTGGCGGAGCTCTTTCCGTCGCGGATGCGAGAAATTGGCATCGCCAAGACCGAACCTGGCGACGAAAACAACCAGGACATATCGTCCCTGGTCGGCAAAGTCGACGTTCGGAAGCTCGAGAAATTCGAGATTAGCGACCCGGATGCGTATAGCTACTCCGGCGCGCTCTGCAGGGCCTCGCAGGGCCTTATGGAATTCGTGGAAATGTTCAAGGCCCCCATCAAGACCTTGCACCCCTTGCTTACGGCAACCCAGGAACGCAACTTCCTCGGCACCGAGAACATCGGCGCAATGCCGTTTCGCGGCATCATTCTTGCCCACTCAAACGAAGCTGAGTGGGATAAGTTCAAGGGAGACAAACGCAACGAAGCGTTTCTTGACCGGGTGAAAACCATCCGGTTCAAGTACAATCTTCGCCTTAACGAAGAGCAAGATATCTACCGGAAACTTCTCGTCGGTTCGGCGCTCGCGGAGATGCCAATTGCGCCGTACTCTCTCGAACTCCTGGCGCGTACTGTTGTTGCATCGCGCCTCAAACCGACTTCACAGAAGATCAAAATGGAGTTCAAGGTCCGTATCTATAATGGTGAGGATCTGCGGGACGAACTCCCAGATCTTGTAACACTCTCCCATCTCACGAAAGAAGCGGGATTGGATGAAGGTATGACCGGGCTCTCGACTCGTACGGCCTTCAAAATCATCTCTCGAGCGGCGAATGCCGGCGAAGAGATCGGACTCGATCCGGTCGAGCTAGAGCGCATGATGATTGAAGAAATCACCCTGCTCTTCGGTGGCCCTGAGGCCGCAAAAACAACCCTCACCTTCATTGAAGAACAATCGAAGGGCTGGCTCTACCCGGCGGTTGGCGACATGATCAAGGAGGCACTGCTTGAAAATTACGAGCAGTTCGCGCAGAGCCGCTTCGAGCGCTACTATGACCAAGCGAGCACGTTCCTCAATCGCGATGTCGGCGTCTATGCAGATCCCGACACTGGTCAAATGATCGACAAATCTGAGCTCGCGAAACGGCTTGCGGAGATTGAGACTCCCGCGAAGATTCCAGACGGAAAGGATTTCCGCTACAGCTTTACGCGGTTTGTCGATCGATACCGCATGGACAACGGAGGCGTCATGCCCCGGTGGGACATATACGAGCCCATGCGCAAGGTCATCAAAGCCCTTGTGGAGAAACAGACAACGGATCTGATACCTCTTGTCGCGTTTGAAGAAAAGCGCGACAGCGAAATGCAGCGCAAGCACACGGAATTCGTCGCCCGCATGAAGGCGAAGGGATTCACGGAAGTGCAGGTGAAGCGTATCGTGTCATGGTACCAAAACATGCAGCGCTCCTCGTAGCATGTATGTGTCTGAATGCTCTCTATCCTTATCGGAGGCCGCACATGCGGCCTCCTTTTCTTTTCTTGTACAAGAGTGTCTTTTGTGAAAGGATTGTTCCCGGGTCCCTTGTACCCTGTATAACCGCATATATCCCTAGAAACCAAAGGAGGGTTACGTGAGCAAACTTTTGTTCCGCTACGACGAAGCCTATTCGCAAAAGGCTATGGCCGATACCATGGAGGTCATGGAAGATGTTGCCGTAAACGACCTAGGGCTCTCCCTTTTCCCAAACCAGGTCATCGTCGTGTCTCACCTTGGCATGCTTGATGCGTACGCGCATGGCGGCATGCCCGCGCTGTATCCACACTGGTCATTTGGAAAGAAATGGAAAGAGCTCGAGTTTCGTCTTAAAAACGGCGACTTACATCTTGCCTACGAGATGATCGTTCCCACGAATCCTTGTATTTCGTGGAACATGGCGTCAAACAACATGGCGACCATGGCGGGCGTCCTCGCGCACGCCGCTTTCGGCCATAACCACGTCTTCCGCAACAACCACGTCTTCAAGAAATGGACGCACTCATCCGTGCTTGCAGACTACTGTACGCTTGCACGCGACACCATTCTCGCGTTTGAAGCGCAGTACGGAGAAGACGAAGTCGAGGAGGTACTCGACGCGGCGCATGCGCTCCAGATCCCCGGCGGTTTCTTCCGCTTCGAAGAACCTCCGGCGTTCGACCTCAAAGAGGAGAGAAAGCGTCTCGCCGACAAGATGCGTGCTCTTGAAGCAAGCATCGACCCTGAACTCATTGATGTGATTCCGGGCCTTCGTGACAAACTCACGCAGGCACCCGAGCTTCCCAAAGATTCCCCAGTCTATCCGCAGGAAAACATTCTGTACTTCATTGAGCGCTATAGTCCGCGCTTACAGGCCTGGGAACGTGAGGTGATTCGTATCGTGCGGACCATCGCGCAGCAGACGATGTATCCGTATCTGCTCACGAAAACCTTGAACGAAGGCGCCGCCGAATTCATCGGAGGCTATCTCATGGGAAAACTCTATGAGAAAGGATACATCGATGGCGGTACCGTCATCGACCAGGCTCGTGTTGAAGCGGGCGTGAACTATCAGGCAGATATGCGAGAGACCGGAAAACTCGAGGCACACTTAAACCCGTACGCACTCGGCCTCTCTATCTTCAAGGAAATCGTACGGATTTCCGGCATCGAAGAGCATGAAAAGCTCTTCTTCAAAGGATGGATTGACACGGATGGTCCCACTGAGGAGGACCGCAAATGGTTCTCGTGGGCCGGCGACCGACAATGGCGCACACGACTGCGACATGCCTGGGCGGACTATACCGACCAGACGTTGATCGAACAGTATCTGTCGCCGCGACTCATGCGCGAATTGAAACTCTTTGTCGTTCGCGACGAAGGTCGACACTACGTCGTCACCGATACCCTCCATGAGCGGACTCCGAGCCGCACCGGATATGAGGCAATCCGCGCCAAGCTCGCGGACTCCTATGCACTTGATGCGCGCATTCCGCGCGTCGAGGTTGTAGGCGCTGATCTCCTTGATGAACGCACCCTCAAGCTGCGCTATGTGCCGCGAGAGGGAATGACACTCAAAGAGGAATCGGCGGTTTCCGTCTTAGAGCATGCTGAAAGGCTCTGGGGCTACAAGGTAAGCCTCGACGCGTAGTTCATTCACTCTACAAATAGAGTATGCGGCCTTCCCCATGGGGAGGCCGCTTTCTTGCACTTCTGCCGAATTTTCAGTATTCTCATAGGTACCACTTCGGCGTTCGCCAGGAGGCACCTGCCTGCCGCACGGCAGGGATTATTTTTTCACACCTTTATGAACCGCGATTATCCTCTCGAGAAAGTGCGAAACTTCGGCATCGTCGCCCACGTGGACGCCGGCAAAACCACTACGTCTGAGCGTGTGCTTTTCTATACGGGCTCCCAGCACAAGATAGGGGAGGTGCATGAGGGTGAAACCACTACCGACTGGATGGAACAGGAGCGCGAGCGCGGCATCACCATCACTGCGGCAGCAATCACCTGTTTCTGGACTAAGACTGCAGAGAAAGACAAGAAAGACACGTCGAAGAAGTATCGCTTCAATGTCATCGACACCCCCGGCCACATAGACTTCACGGCGGAGGTAAAGCGCTCCATGCGAGTCTTGGACGGCGCAATCGTCGTCTTCGACGGGGTAGCGGGAGTTGAGCCGCAATCTGAGACCAACTGGCGCTATGCGGACGAGGCAGGTGTTCCTCGTGTTTGTTTTATCAATAAGCTCGACCGCACCGGTGCGTCCTTTGAAGACTCCTACGCCTCCATTCTCGAGCGTCTTTCCAAAAAAGCGGTGCGTGCCCAGATTCCTATGGGCGCTGAGGGTGACTTCGTAGGTGTCATTGATCTGCTTTCCATGAAGGCATATACCTTTTCGGGGAATATGGGAGAGGAGGTTATCGAGGGAGAAGTACCTGCTGAGTTTGAGGCAGACGCGAAGAAGTATCGAGCTGAGCTCGTAGAGCGCGTGGTATCAACTGACGACGCTGCTATGAACGCATATCTAGAAGGCAACGAGCCTTCCCTTGATACGCTAAAAGCGCTCATGCGAAAGGCGGTGATAGGAAACGAAATCTTTCCGGTCTACACGGGCTCTGCACTTAAAAACAAAGGCGTGCAGCTCGTGCTTGACGCTGTAGTGGACTACCTCCCCTCGCCCCTTGATTTGCCTGCGGTGAAAGGCATAGACCCTAAATCCGGGGAGGAGATAACCCGCACGGTCTCTGACGATGAACCGTTTACGGCACTCGCCTTCAAACTCCAGACCGACCCGTTTGTGGGTGCGCTGACCTTCTTCCGCGTCTATGCTGGTACGGTTTCCGCAGGTTCCTATATCTACAATGCAAACACAGGTTCGAAGGAGCGTATCGGCCGCATCGTGCGACTTCAAGCAGACAAGCGCGAAGAGGTAGAGAAAGTATTTACCGGAGAAATCGCTGCGTTTGTGGGGCTTAAAGACACCAAGACCTCGCACACACTCTGCGACGAAGCAAAACCCATCATTCTTGAGCAGATTAAATTCCCTGAACCCGTTGTATCGCTTCGTATTGAACCGGCGACTAAGGCCGATCAGGAACGGATGGGTATGGCTCTTAAGAAGCTTTCTGACGAAGACCCCACGTTCAAAGTATCAAGTGATGAGGAGACTGCAGAGACCATCATCAGCGGTATGGGCGAGCTCCACCTTGAAATTCTCGTTGATCGCATGAAGCGTGAATTCAACGTCGTTGCGAATGTGGGCAAACCGCAGGTCGCGTACCGCGAAACCATTCTTGGAAACTCTGATGTAGAAGGGAAGTACATCAAGCAGACGGGAGGTAAAGGTCAGTACGGTCACGTGAAGTTGCGTATGAAACACCTTGAACCCGTTGATCCGGATGCAAAGAAGCAACCAAAGAACGTAACGCGAGAGGATCACTTCGAATTCATCAACAACATCAAGGGAGGTGCGATTCCAGGCGAATTCATTAACCCTATTGAGAAGGGTATTCGTGAGGCGATGACGCGCGGCATTCTCGCGGGCTACCCGATGGTCGACATTTCGATCGACCTTTACGACGGCTCATACCACGATGTCGACTCCTCAGAAATTGCGTTTAAAATAGCGGCATCGATGGCCTTCCAGGATGGCGCTAAAGCTGCAAAGCCGGTTATCCTCGAGCCCATCATGGCGGTCGAAGTCGTCGTCCCTGAGCAATTCATGGGTGACATCACCGGATCCCTCTCCGGGAAGCGCGGCGCTATCGAAGGCATGGAAGACCGTGGCATGAACAAAGCAGTAAAAGCAAAAGTTCCGCTTTCTGAGATGTTTGGATTCACGACGACACTCCGTTCCATGACCGAGGGCCGCGGCTCCATGACCATGGAGTTTGATCACTACGAGGTGGTTCCAAATAACGTCGCCGCTGACATTATTGCGGCGAGGAAGTAGTAATAAGTTAAGGCTTTTAGAATACCGACCGCCCGAGAGGGTGGTCGGTATTCTTTTCGCGATCCCTTGACGTAGAATAACCGTTGTGTATACTTCGGTTATATGGCAAAAACGGTATTGAATGTAAAAACAGATGTTGCGGTGAAGAGGGCGGCACAGAAGCTTGCAAAGCAGATCGGGGTACCGCTTTCGACTATCGTGAACGCCCAATTGAAGCGATTTATAGACGAACGACGCGTCGAGTTTTCTGCGCCATTGGTACCAACACCGTATTTGCGCGGCGTGCTCGAAGAAGCGGAGAAAAATCTGCTTGAGGGTAATGCCGATGCCTTCTCTCCTGGTTTTGATAACGTCAAGGATGCAATGAAATGGCTTCGTGAGAATGCATGATTCTTGATTTCTCTAAAAAGTTCCGTAAACGTCTAGTAAAGCACTCGGAAGCGGTACAAAAGAGGCTCGAACAGAGAATCGGGTTGTTTCTTACCGACCCGTTCCATCCGATTCTCCGTAACCATCTACTGCAAGGAACCTTCGATGGATATCGAAGCATAAATATAACGGGGGATATACGAGCTGTATTTAAACAGGGTGAACGCACGATTCTTTTTGTAGATATTGGTACACACAGTGAATTGTACGGATAACGGAGAAAGATCCCTATCTTAAACATTACAGTGAACGACTTCGTAAGTCGTTCACTGGGTGAAGCGGAAGTGTTCCTAATCACAAACCACTATAAGAAATGACCGAAGGTCGCGGCTCGATGACCATGGAATTCGACCACTACGAGACGGTGTCAAACAACGTAGCGCAGGACATCATCGCAAGTAGGAAGTAACCACACTTACGAGATCTGCTCCCCCAAATCAAAGCCATCCATATATGGAGGGCTTTGTGATATTGAAGTCGTCGCGAGCAGGCAGTCGGCTTACCATGGGAAAATGCTTTTCTCACAGGACAGCATGTTCCGTTATGGTGGGAGATGTATACTGCCGGTATGAGAAATCCATTGAATTGGTTTAAGCAGGGAGGTAACAAAGGCAAGGACGAGGGCGATAACAGAAAGTTTACTCATAGTGGCCCAAAAATTGCTGCAGCTGCAGTAGCCGCAGTCGGCGGTCTCGCAGCGCTTGATGTCGTAACTCATAGGGACGCGCCCCGTGCCACGAGCAACGAACGGGTTCTTGGATCACATGTCGCGGGAAAGGCACTTTATGAATTCTTTGCTGAAGTACGGAAAAAGCCGCCTAGTGAAGGATATAACGAACAGATTGCCTCAAGCTTAAAGGATGCTGCACTCGCGGAATTCCTCGAACAGCGTCCGGGCCTAGCGGAGTTCATACAGGAGATGTATCGAGACTATCCGGGTATTAATCACGGTGAAGTAATCGTTACCGGAACTCGGGATCACAGCTCCCCTTCGATTTCGAGCACTACCGAATTTTCTGTCGTGGTGAATAAAGGCGGCGAGCATCGGGTGGATTTGTTTAGGCTTCGTGCGAACGAACGGGGGGAATTTGAAGTAGTGGACCCGGTAGATAACCTCGCAGAGTTCTTTCCGGGCGTCGCGCGAGCTCGTAAATAAGGCGTAGAGTTCTACAAGATTCGACCTTGGGAAAAGAGAAGGAACAGAAAACCGCCCCTCTGCACGTGTGCAGAGGGGCGGTTTGCATAGGTAGCATTTCTTGAATTCAGGGTCCGAACGTTTCTCGTTCCGCCACCGCACACATATTCACGAGTGCGGTGAGGAGCAATAGACTTCCGAGTGCGATTGCGCCTCCTAGAAGGAGGAGCGTCCCAAGGATGTATGTCGCATTAGAGGGAATGCTAAAACAGAGCAGAAGCACCGCTCCATAGCACCACCACGTCCAAGGACGAACTGCTACGAAGTATGAAATCGAAAAGAACGTATTCATACACTTTCTCCTTTCATTGCAGACTGTACCACATATTTCCATCCTGAAAAGGGTGCGACGACCATATAGTAACATCGTATGTTACTATATGGCAAAGAAAAAGGTCCTCCGTCTCTTGGCGAGACAGAGGACCGTTGCGTCTTTCAAGGTCGGACCTTGAAGTTTCTGGCGCAGGGCGCGCGGCCTCTAGAAGAGACCGTCGAGATGATCCTGTCTGTTGTATCTTTCTTCCTCGTCGGGCTCTTCGTCATACATCCGTGCGGCGTTGCAGAGGATGGAGGTGAAGACCAGTACGGCCGCGGGTATAATCCACCACGCTCCCGTCGTGCCCACCGTCGCGGCGATGACCGCGGCCAGAACGAGCACCGTCACCCAGAAGCTGACGTGTCTTCCGAGTACGTAGAACACGAAAAACAGCATCCCGACAAGCGCCTTGAGCGCCAGATTCTTTTCGTAAGGTACGGAAGGTGAAGTCATGTGAGACTCCTTTTCTAGGGACCATTCCCTATGATCGAAACCGTAGCACGATTTATAGAAAGAAAATACTCCATGAGAGAGCTTGGTGAAAATTGCGAACTGCTTCGTTATGGGCCCCATGGTTTCTCTCGTCGTATGCTTGATACGCCTCAAGAAACCTCAGCCCCATGCCTTGCATTTCATCAATTTTCAGCAAGCTCATGAGATAGCCGAAGACGGCATCTCACGGGGTGCTATACAAGAAACGTAAAAAATCCGTCCCTCTGCAGATGTGCAGAGGGACGTATTCGGAGTAACGCATGTGGTGCCGCTCTCAGGTTGTTTCTCGGCCGGCAGCGGATTCGGCGCCGATCGCGTGTCCGGGATCATGGTCGCCACTTCCGGGAGGGTAATCTTCGTCAATGAAGCCAAGGCCTTGCCTGATAAAGTCCCACATATCGCGGAAGCTTTCAAAAAAATTCATCACGGTACGCATATGCTTCCCCTTTGGTCTGTATGCTTGGGAACAATCTCCCGCTCAAACACTACTCCCATCCTCCTCAAATAC
>JBASFO010000087.1:0-2261 GCA_049653065.1 Minisyncoccia bacterium | reverse complement strand
GTGTACGACGGCGACCCCGACGCTCACATGGAACTTGATACGGAGGCGGGAGAAATATGGAAAGAACTTTTCACCAAGAAAGGCATTGGGGCTGAACTCGTACGCATCGGGACAGAGGAGGAAGGGTATCAGAAAGGAATGCAGGGCGGTCGCATCTTCTCGTATGGATCAAAAAAGAATTGGTGGAGCCGATCGGGCGTCCCTGCAAATATGCCGCCCGGGGAGCCTGGAGGCCCTGATTCAGAAATTTTCTATGATTTTGAGACACCCCATGATCCTAAGTGGGGAGAGCAGTGCCACGTAAACTGCGATTGCGGTCGCTTTGTGGAGATATGCAATTCAGTGTTTATGCAATTCATCAAAAACACTGACGGCTCGTTTTCGGAGCTTCCTAAGCAAAACGTCGACTTCGGTGGAGGGCTCGAACGGTTTACTGCGACGACGCTTCTCTCGTCCGATCTGTTTCTCATCGATGTGTTTGATGTTTCTCGCGAGATTCTCGAAAAGAAAACTACTACCATATATGGTAGTGACCCCATGAAGACACGTGCAATGCGCATTATTTTGGACCACGTACGCGCGGCGTCTTTTATGCTCGCGGAGGGTATTACTCCTTCAAATACCGAGGCGGGGTATGTGCTCCGCCGCCTTATACGCCGCGCCTTGCGTGAGGCCGACCGGCTCGGAGTCAAAGACGCTATTCTCTCCGAAGTTGCGGAAGGCTATGCCGAGGCGTATGCCGAGGCGTATCCGCATGTGAAAGCCGCGTCGGCAAAGATCCGTGATGAACTTTCAAAAGAAGAAGAACGTTTCAGAAAGACTCTTGAAACTGGGCTCAAAGAGTTTGAGAAACTCTCGAAGGATGGAAAGGTCAGTGCTGATGACGCCTTTACACTTTTTACCACGTATGGGTTCCCCATTGAGATGACTGAGGAGCTTGCAAAGGAGCGGGGTATTTCCATAGACCGCGAAGCGGTCGAGGCAAAAATGAAAGAACATCAGGATACTTCACGCGCCGGAGGCGCGCAGAGGTTTGCGGGAGGACTCGCAGACCACTCCGAGCAGACGGTGCGCTACCACAGTACCCACCACATCCTCTTGAAGGCCCTCCAGATGGTCTTGGGACCTGAGGTGAAGCAGAGAGGGAGCAACATCACTGCAGAGCGGCTTCGCATAGATTTTGCTTCACCTGCCAAGATGACCGATGAGCAGAAAGCTGAGGTGGAAAAGATTGTGAACGATGTCATCTATCAAGATTTACCGGTCACACGCACCGTGATGCCTCGTGAAGAGGCAGAGAAACTTGGCGCTGAGATGGAGTTTGGCGTGAAGTACCCAGACATGGTGACGGTGTATTCCGTAGGGCCAGCGCACGCGACCGAGGCTGCACCCGACATCCCGAACGCCTTTTCGCTAGAATTTTGTGGTGGCCCACACGTAGGAAATACGAGCGAGATTCACGAAGGAGGAAAAAAGTTCAAAATACAAAAAGAAGAGGCGGTAGCCGCCGGCATCCGCCGCATCAAAGCCGTTGTGGCATTAAATTAAGAATCTTCTCCAATAACCAATTCTATCCTATGGGATAGAATTGGTTATTGGGATACGGAAAAGGTCAATTACCTCAACGTATCAAATCTAGGGCGTTTAGGAAAAAGAGGCGTTGCGTAGCGCAACGCCTCTTTGATTGGTCCGGAGCAAGTCCCCTACATGCCAAGGTAGCGCGCGACTGCGGCACCTGCAAGTAGAAAGAACGGTACCGCGGTCACTGCGGTTTTGTTGTCGTTATTACCAAAATAACCAGCTATACCGTTGATCACTCCGATAACAATTCCAAAACAAAACAGAACGAGTGCGACCATGACATATCTCCTGCCCCAGGATCTCTAGGGTGAAAAGATATTACCATGGTAAAGACTCTCTGTCAACCATGCCTTTTTGACCTAATCCGTGATCCCCATCTTAAGGAAAACCGCCCGACAGAATGTCGGGCGGCCATTCTCGAGTGCGACTCGATATAGTAACATACGATGTCACTATATTAGGGGAGCGAGGCTATCGCGGTCTCAATTTTCATTTTGAGGAGCGAGGCATAGGAAGCCCCGAGTTCGCCGTGCACCGCAAGTCCAGGAATGAGCATCAGGAGGTGAAAATTCTGGGTTTCTTTCACAGTCCTTTGTTGTTTCTCCTTTGTACAACATCCGAGGGTGCGAAGATTATGGAGCCTGTCGCAGAGCTTTGCGGTGAGTGCTTGTGGGCCGCGA
>JBASFO010000086.1:0-3004 GCA_049653065.1 Minisyncoccia bacterium | reverse complement strand
AAAATGCACCCCTTTGACTCCTTTTCCTATGAATCTAGGCGGAGATTTCCATCTGCGCGGAGCGTATCCGAATTAACGTAGTCTTTGCGGAGCGCATGGAAATAACCCGCAATGCCTATCATCACCGCGTTGTCGGTGGTGAGTTCTCGAGTCGGGATGCGGAGCCTCACCCCCGGGTAGTCGCGTTCGATATTTTCCTGGAACACTCTGGCAATATTCTTATTTGCAGAGACGCCGCCACCAAGCACGAGCGTCTTCGCGCTAGTCGCGTCGAGCGCCTTCGCGGTCTTTGTCCACAGCACATCGGTTACTGCGTCTTCAAAAGCGCACGCCATCTGCTCTTTGTCTTTCTCGCTCATCTCTCCGTGGTCGCGTATTGCGTAGAGGACTGCGGTTTTAAGTCCAGAGAAGGAGAAATCGTACTCATCTGTACCAATCATCGGTCGTGGGAGTCTTGCAAAATTAGACTTTGTAATTTCTGACGCACCCGATACGCGATATGTTTCGGCATACTTCGAAATCTCGGGACCACCTGGGTACGGGAGCCCCATCATGCGTGCGACTTTATCAAACGCCTCGCCCACAGCGTCGTCCCGAGTTGCGCCGAGTAGTTCATACGTAAGCCAGTCGCGCATGAGATCAAGCTCGGTGTGTCCGCCGGAAATGAGAAGACCGAGCACTGGCAATGGTATCTCTTGAATACGTATCGTGTCCTCTGAATCTAGTGTTCCAAGGCCTGCGAGGAAGTGGCCTTCCATATGGTTTACGCTGAGTAATGGGAGATTCCATGCTGCAGAAAGCGCGCGAGCGAAATTAACACCGACCCAGAGCGCAGGTTCAAGTCCGGGGCCACTCGTAACCGCTATGGCGTCGAGGTCGGGCCGACCATGAGAGTTGAGGAGAGTACGGAGTTTCTCCGCAAGTGCAAACTCGCGTTCCACTATCGAGTCAAAAGTATCGGGCAGGGCGATTGTGCCGGGCGCGAGCATGAAGGCCCCGCCGAGCGCCTTTTCAAGCATCGGTACGAGGTGTTCTGCATGCGCGCGCTTTGCCATAGCAGGGAAGACCCCGCCATACTCTTTATGGAGTTCGATTTGGGAGTGTATACCGTTTCCGAGAATTCGAAAGGATGCATCGCCTACACCCCCCGCACATGAAAGAACGGCAACCGCAGTTTCATCGCACGAGGTTTCTATCGCGAGGAGCTTCATGTGTTGTTTCTCTTTATCTACACAGTTAGGTAGTCGTTTTTTCTTCAAGAGCTTCCCATGGGAGCGGGGTGCCCCAGGGGAGAGAAAAGGCAGAGGCATTCGGGTGCCCATTTCCTCCATATTTTTGTGCAATCTTTGAAACGTCTACCGAACCGTCCCCGCGGAGCGAGATGCGCAGTCCATCGAGTCGCACGTGGGCGATGAGCGCAAGCGGCGGTTTCATGCGAGCGAGTCTATTTCCTACGTCAGAAGCAAAGAACTCCGCGCCAGTCGCAAAATAGCACTCATACCCTTCAAACCGCACGATCTTCGCGCGCTCCACAATTTTTCCTACGAGAATAGAGAAATGCTCTGCATATATGGTTCCCCGCAGAGTCGCCCTCTGGCGCGATTCGAGCACATCAAGCTCTGTCACGAGCGCATCCCAGTCAGCAAAAGTCTGCGGTTTCGTATATGCGTAGGAGAGGAGTGCGCGCGAGTCGGGAAGTGCAAAGCGGTACAGATCGCCGTCTTCGACATACTGGAGAAGGGTCGGTACAGGAATTCCTTTATGAAAATAACTCCAGGCTATTGAGGCACCCGAATGGTCTGCGTCATATACATAGGAAGGCATAGACTCCACCACTTCGCGCACGCCCTCGTGGTGATCGAGCACAGTTACTGACGCTGCACTCGCGACCAGCGTATCCATAATTTCCTTGGGATAGCAGAAATCTATGAAGTAGAGATGGGCGCCCGAAAGACCTTCGGGAGGCAGAAGCTGATGTTTCAGAGCTATATATTCTGCAGAATCGCCAAACTTCTTCCACGCCGCATACGCGCCGCCAAAGCCATCCGGACAGCCACCATGGTAGAGAATAAGGGTACGCTCCATACCACTGGTATATCACGCGGCCGCGTCTTTTTGCTCCTTGATCGAGGAGTAATAGGCAGCTCCTACAAACGCAAGTCCCACAAGACCGGTGATAACTTCAGGAACATTCACAAAAAGACTGGTGAGCATGGCGACCGAAAGGCCAAGTATCGCCCAGTGTGCGCCGTGCTCAAGGTAGACCAGAGTGTCGAGCGCCTTTTGGCGCACGAGAAGCACGGTCAGGGTTCGCACGAAGTATGCACCGATGGCAAGTCCCGCGACAATGACGGGCAACTGTGAGGTAATGGCAAACGCACCCACGACGCCGTCGAGAGAAAATGCGGCATCAAGTACGTTTAAGTACACAAAGAGCGCGGCACTTCCCATAGCAACCGCCCTGCCCGCTTCGTGTTCAAATGCACCGGCAATTCCTTCCATAGCTATAAAGATAATGATGCCGATGACACCGGAAAGAAGAATAGTCGCTCCGTATTCGGGAAGGAAATACGCTGAAAGCGCGAGAATGGAAAGAGCAATACCTATTTCTATGGCATCAATGCGTCCGAACTTCGTGAGGAAATGCTCGACCGAGCGTATCCAGTGGATGTCTTTGCGCTCGTCAAAGAAATATTTGAGAGAAACCATAAGAAGGAAGATGCCACCGAAAGAGGCTATGGCGTGGTGCGCACTCTCAAGGAGATGGCCGTATTCACGGGGAGAGAAGAGCGCTAAACGCGCGACACTCTCTGGCGCCATACCGACGGAGAGGGCGACAATGAGAATAGGGAGGATGAATCGCGTGAAGAAAACTGCGAAGACGATACCCCAGGTGAGAAAGCGTCCCTGCCACTTTGCGTCCATTCGTCCCAGGACCTTTGCATTTACCACCGCATTATCAAATGAGAGTGTGACTTCAAGTACAGTGAGCAAGAGCGCAAGG
>JBASFO010000085.1:0-6358 GCA_049653065.1 Minisyncoccia bacterium | reverse complement strand
AAAGCGACTCTAGAGCGTGTCCTCGAGGGTGCGCGCGAGACGGGAATTCGCGGTGCTAAAGAAGCACTCGAGGGTTAATCGACAAGATTGTATTCCTATGCAAACAGCCGCCCCAAAAGGGGCGGCTGTTTGCTAGTATGGGTACTATGGAAATAGGCGCCATCCTCTACTACGCGATTCTTATCGGCGTGTGCGCGATAGGAGCGTACCTGCTCCTTTTTAAGGTAGTACCAAGCATCATACGCTCTGCACACGAACTCTCCGCAGATGAGAAAGGAGAGGAAGCACCTCCCGTATCTTCTCCGCCTCGAGTTGCCGTACCCGTACCTCCTCCTTCCCCGGTTTCTGTTTCTCCGCGTCGTACATTCTCCGCGCACGAGGGATTCAAGTCGCTCCAGAGTGGGAAGGAGCTGACCGAAGAAGACATAGTCACAGGACTCTCGCGGCATTAGTGTTTTTCCCCGAGGCGGACGCCTAATTTCTGTAATGTCTGATAGGGGAATAGAATCGGGGGAGAATATAAACAACACGAATTGCTACTATAGGAGGGATTCGTGTCATTGATACAATTTTAGTGTACGTAACACAGACAAGAAAGTTTCTTTAACTCTGGAAAGTGGTCAATGTCGTCATACTCGCGCGCCGCTATGTAGAGGGATTGTCGTATACTCCTTTTTCCAGGTACGCTAGAGCGGCTTCAGGTTTTCGAGCGCAAGGGAGAATTCATCATTTCTTTTTGAGAGAGATGCTTTTACGAGTATGCAGGTGCCAGGAGAAGAGAGGAGCGCCGCGTGTTCTTTGTAGAGTTTAGGGAAGGCGACTGCTTCAATACTCCCCGTTTTATCCTCAAGGGTAAGAAATGCCATCTTCTCTCCGGTCTTTGTGATAACCGTTCTTGCCTCGGATACGAGCACGGGAATAATGACCGAGAGCCCAGGGAACGGGTCGGCGAGCATGGAGCCTATTGTGAGTGTTGCTTTTACGGAGGTACCTTCGTGCGCATCAAGCGGATGTCCCGAGACGTAAATGCCCAGAAGCTCGCGCTCCCATGAAAGCTTCTCTTTGAGGCTTGTCGTGTGGGTTTGAGGGGGAAGGGAAAGGATCGGAGCAGCGGAGGTAAAGAGTGTGTCTTGTTCTTTTGGCATCGTCACATCCTTGTGGAATGAAACGAGAAGGTCGAGGTGGCAGAGCAAGTGTCCGCGCCCGTCACCTCCGTCCGCAAATCGGTCGAGCGCGCCACATTCTATGAGCGCTTCGAGGGATTTCCGGTTGAGGTTTCTTGAACCTACTCGAGAGAGAAAATCAGAAAGGGAGGAGAATGGTCCACCCTCGGTCCGCTGCGCAAATATCGCTTCTGAAATACCCTCACCAAAGTTCTTTATGGAACTCAAACCAAATCGAATAGCCGTTCCCTCGTTTACGATAGTAAATGATGCACCACTCTCGTTTATATCAGGCGGTAAGACTGGAAGTTTCATACGAACGCACTCGGAAACCAAGATCGCTATTTTCTCCACATCACCTGCGTCTGCCGAAAGCAGTGCAGCCATGTATTCGACGGGATAGTTCGCCTTCATGTACGCGGTTTGATATGCCACCTTTCCGTAGGAAGCAGCATGGGACTTATTAAAACCGTACGCAGCAAAGGGTTCGATGAGTTTCCATATCGCTTCAGCCTTTTCCTTCGCGAGGCCACCATTTTTTATAAATCCCTGAATGAGTTTCTCTTTCTGTGCTTCCATCTCTGCAGGGATTTTCTTACCCATCGCTTTCCGGAGTGCATCCGCTTCAAGCCAGGAATATCCTCCGAGCTTCACCGCAGTAAGAAGCACGTCGTCTTGATAGACGATGAGTCCGAAGGAGGTGTCGAGGTACTCTTTCATGCGCTCGTCAAGAAAACGTACGAGTTTTGGATTTTTCTTTCGCTCTATGTACTGCGGAATGGTCTCTATAGGGCCAGGACGGTAGAGTGCGACCATCGCGTTTATGTCGTGAATGGTGGTTGGACGAAGCTCTTTTAGGAAGCGAGTTACTCCTGAGCCGTTCAGCTGGAAGGTGCCTTCGGTCTCGCCGCGGGTGAGCATGGCAAAGGTGCGTGCGTCGTCAAGCGGTATGTTTTCAATATCAACGGCGATTCCACGAAGCGCGTGTACGCGCTCGACGGCGTCTGCAAGTACCGCGAGATTCTTAATTCCCAGAAAGTCGAACTTGAGGAGCCCCACGCCGCCGTACTCATCAGTAATGGAGTACATGTCGTACTGGGTGATGAGAATGCCTTCTCCCTTGGGGTCAAACTGAAGCGGCGTCCAGTCGGTTAAGGGTGTGGGTGCAATGACCACTCCCGCCGCATGCACTCCGGTTTGTCGCACACAACCTTCAATGCGTTTTGCGAGGTCTATGATTTCTCGCGTGTCATCGTCTGTTTTATAGAGGAGCGCGAGTTCCTCTGTGGTTTCGAGCGCTCGGTCTATGGTCATGGGGAAGCCTTGGGAGCCGAGCGGTATCATCTTTGCGATACGGTCGCCGGTGCCATAGGCGTGGCCCAAGGCGCGCGCAACGTCGCGTACCGCGGCGCGTGCGAGCATCGTGCCAAAGGTGCCAATCTGCGCTACACGATCCTCACCATACTTTTGTTTTGCGTACGCGATGACCTCGCCACGCCTAGTATCAGCAAAGTCCATGTCGATGTCGGGAGCTTTGGGGCGCTCGGGATTCAAGAATCGCTCAAACGGGAGCTTATAGAACATAGGATCTACGTTCGTCACTCCTATGAGATAGGACACCAAGGAGCCGCCTGCAGAGCCACGAGTGGTAGTCAGGATTTTGCTTCTTTTTGCAAAGGAGAGCAGATCGGAGACCGCGAGGAAGTACGGTGCAAACCCTTTGTCGGCAATGATGCGAAGCTCATACTCAATACGCTTCACAACTTCTTCGGTACGCTCCATGGCACGAGTCGAGAGTCCCGCATACGCGCGCTCACGAAGCATCTCATCGTGGGTCTTTCCGGGATCCTTTGGAATTTCCGGGAATACCCAGGTACCAAGCGTGAATTCTATGTTGCACCGGTCGGCAATTTTTCCGCTCGCTTCGAGCGCTTCGGGGACGTCTGAAAACCATTGCGCCATTGTTTCTTCCGAGACAAATGAGAAATCTTCTTCTTCGTTGTGGCCCTCGCCTCCTTGCTGAATGCGCCGCAGCACAGAACAGGCTTCACGATCCTCGGGAGAGAGATAGTACACATCGTGCTGCGCGACTAGCGGCGCTCCCGTTTTCTTTGAAAGTTCTCGAGTGGCTTTCATACGCGCCTCGTGCCCCTCGACCTTTTTATGGTGGGTGATTTCAAGGTACACGTCTTCTTTTCCGAAAATACTCTGGTATTCAGCGACTATCGCAGCTCCCCCTTCTATGTCGCCTGCGGCAAGTGCTTGCACGCTTGCGCCCGAAAACGAGGGAAGGAGTGCGATAAGACCATCGGCGTGAGCGCGCAGGAGTTCCAGGTCCATTCTCGGGCGCTCATGGAACCCCTCGGTGTAGGCGGTAGTCACCAGTTTCAAGAGGTTTTTATAACCGGTCATGTTTTCAACAAGGAGCACGAGACGCGAGCGCTTCTCGCCGCGCTCGCGTGCATGAAGCGAGAGGGGAGCGACATAGGCGTCAACGCCGAGAATAGGTTTTATCCCCGCGGCAGTCGCCGCTTTATAAAACTCAATAGCCCCATGGAGATTTCCGGCGTCGGTGAGCGCAACCGCGCTCATACCCTCTGCTTTTGCCTTGGCGACTAGGTCGTCAATTTTAGGCAGCGCCTGGAGAAAGGAGTAGTGACTGTGGGTATGTAGGTGCACGAAGGCCATACCGCACCAGTATAATTCGGTTATGACATTTGTGCTTGGTGTGGATGAGGCGGGGCGGGGCCCGCTCGCAGGGCCCGTGGCGGTCGGGGTAATCGCCGTAGATTCTACCTTTGATATTCTCGCAGCGTTTCCGGGCCTTAATGATTCAAAGAAGCTCTCAGAAAAGAAACGCGAAGCGCTCCACGCGCTTCTTATCGAAGAAGGGAAGAAGGGGAATGTGCGCGCAAAGGTGTGTTTCTCGAGTGAAAAGAGTATAGACCGCCGCGGCATAGCTGCTGCGGTACGTGAGGCACTTATCCGCGGCGTGCGTGCGCTTGCTCCCGTGCCCCGCGGTGTCCATATCCTCCTTGATGGTTCGCTTAAAGCACCTCCCGAGTATTCACAAAAAACTATCATCGGAGGTGACGCCTCCGAGCCCGCCATCATGCTCGCTTCTATTGCGGCAAAAGTAGCGCGCGATCGCCTCATGGTGCGACTTGCCGCAGAGTATCCACACTACGGTTTTGAAAAGCATAAAGGCTATGGCACGAAAGCACACTACGAAGCCCTGCAATCCCTCGGACTCTCTCCCATTCATCGCCGCACTTTCATCCACCTCTAACACAGGACCTTGTGCAACACCTGGTGTTGCACATTCGTACATCTCTAGCGCTTTTTTACTACGACATGGTAAGGTGCGGGCACCCCCAGGAACATTCGTTTCTAGGGAATTGGAAAAGGAGAACACCATGGGCCTTACTGCGGTCCTCAATGACACTCCCGAAAAGAAGGCAGCACGGGATGAGTTCTTCAGATTGTGCCAGAAAGATAAAAAAGACGATTGGCAGGACATCTCTGGCTCCTCGTTCAGTGTTATCGTAAGCCTTGCATCTTCAGCAGGACTCTCGGACGAGCGCATCGCGCGGCTCGTAAGTGAGGGAAGAAGGTGGGAAACTACCCCATCTCGAGTTGCTACGTGGCGAGCGGGAACTCAGGTACCTCTTCTGAGGACCGACAGGAATCGGCTCATTGATGTCCTTTTAAAGGAACTTCTGCGAATCGAGGCCGCCATAGACCACGACTGACCTCTTTTTCTGGCTCACTTCAGGGCGCCGCATAGCGGCGCCCCTTGCTTTCTCGTCACTCCTATTTCGCAGGTTTCTCAGGTCGTTTTCCTCCATTACTTTATTATGACGATTGCTATAATAAACGAATCTTAGAAAAGAGAAAGAAAGGAAGAAAGGAAAGAAAGAGAGGAGACGAGAGAAATTACAGTTGCTTTTGGAGACTGGTTACGGTAAGGTATCCCCACTATGTCAGTACGGATGCGCCACACGAGTTCTCATACCCGTAACCGCCGGAGCCACCACGCTCTGAAAAATCGCGTGCTCGTAAAGGACAAAGAGTCCGGCGCACTCCGCCTCCCACACCGCCTTGATGAGTCAACCGGCATGTATCGGGGCAGGCAAATTGTTCCGAAGAAAGTAGTGAAAGCCGCAAAGAAGGATCACGAGGAACGCGTAGAATCACACAAGCATGAAGACAAAGCCGGTACTCATCAGCCAATTGCAGCAGAAGTAACCGAGACGAAAAAGGAAGGACTCTTGGGAAGACTGACGAAGGGAAAGGCAAAAGCACGATCTGGTTTCGGAGGAGGGGTGTAAGCCGTCAGAGTAATTTTCCCGTTTAGGAGATCCTGATTTCTATACACGTTATCCCCACGCTGTACACAGGCCCGCTCCTTGCGGGCATCCCGTCTGTTGCTACGCTTGCCATTAGAGACCCATGGCAAATCGGCACCTTGCGCGCTCAGTCGTACTGCAGACACTCTTTGAGTGGGATACAGCACACACTCCTGTGGGAGATGTGCAGAATGTGCTTGAGAGAAATGCAGGAGAGTTTGGTGGCTCAGATACCGACAGACCATTTATGGGATCCCTTCTTACGGGCGTCCTCGCAAAACAGCAAGACCTCGACCTCATTATAGAAAAAGCAGCACCCGACTGGCCGCTCCCGCGCATCGCACCCATAGATCGCAATATTTTACGCATCGGACTCTACGAGCTTTTATTCTCAGATCGTTCCCAAGTACCGCCCAAAGTTGCCATAAACGAAGCCATAGAGCTTGCCAAAGTCTTTGGCGGTGATTCCTCTGGCAGGTTTGTAAATGGCGTGCTCGGCGCCGTCTACAAAGAAATGGGCGAGCCGGGGAAGGATGAGCAGGGAAAGAAACCAGCAGTGCGCCACCGTTATGAGGATATGCCGGTGGAGCAGCTCGGCGGCGCCATCGTCTACGCGTACCACGAGGGGCAGTACTACCTTGCGCTCGTCCACGATGTCTTTGGACACTGGACGCTCTCTAAAGGCAGAATCGGAGAACAGGGAGAAACCGGAAAAGAGACTCTTGAGAAGGGAACGGCACGGAAACTCAAAGAAGAAATAGGGCTTGAAGTGGTTATTGAAGAGAAGATAGGAGAAAACGAGTACGTCGCCTCGCATCCGGAGAGAGGAAAGTATAGGAAGCACGT
>JBASFO010000084.1:0-3439 GCA_049653065.1 Minisyncoccia bacterium | reverse complement strand
TCCTTGGATGTCATCAGATTTTATAGTGAGCATTTCACGGAGCGTGTATGCCGAGCCGTACCCGAGGAGGGCCCACACTTCCATTTCTCCAAAGCGCTGACCACCGTTTTGTGCCTTTCCGCCAAGCGGTTGCTGTGTGATGAGCGAGTAGGGACCAATAGAGCGCATGTGAATCTTGTCCTCGACCATATGGTGGAGTTTCAAAATGTACATGTACCCGACTGACACGCGCTGGGCAAATGCTTCACCTGTTCTTCCGTCGAAAAGTTCAAGCTTTCCAGAAGCGTCAAAGCCGGCCTTCACAAGCTCTTCGCGAATCTCTTCTGCAGAAGCACCCGCAAACGGCGGTACGATGGCCTGGTAGCCAAGGGTGTTCGCAGCAAGTCCGAGGTGCATCTCGAGAATCTGTCCAAGGTTCATACGACTCGGCACACCAAGAGGCGTGAGTATGATGTCAACGGGATTTCCATCCTTGTCGTAGGGCATATCTGCAACCGGAAGCACGCGGGAAATAACTCCCTTGTTTCCGTGGCGTCCCGCAAGCTTGTCTCCCACCGAGACATTTCGTACCTGTGCAACGGTTACGACGATTTTCTTTATGATGCCGCTTTCAAGCTGATCGCCCTTCTCGCGAGAAAAAACACGGACGCCAATCACTCGACCGCGCTTACCTCCTTCCATACGGAGCGAGGTATCTTTCACGTCTTTTGCTTTGTCACCAAAGATAGAACGGAGGAGACGCTCTTCAGGGGTCAGCTGGGTCTCGCCTTTTGGTGTTACCTTTCCGACAAGGATGTCACCAGGGCGCACCTCCGCACCAATACGCACTACTCCTTCTTCATCGAGGTTCTTGAGGCGGAGCTCACCAACATTGGGAATATCGTGGGTAGTTACTTCGCTTCCGAGCTTCGTGTCACGCACCGCACATTCGAAGTCTTCGATGTGAATGGTGGTAAATTTCGACTCCTCGACAAGCCGTTCTGAGACGATAATGGCGTCTTCATAGTTTGCGCCGCTCCAGCTCATGAAGGCGACACGAACGTTTTGTCCGAGCGCCATCTGGCCGTTTGCAGAGCTTGAAGCGTCCGCGAGCACCTGCGCCTTCTTTACCTTTTCTCCTGTGGAGACGAGCGGGCGCTGGTTAAAGGCTGAGTTTTGATTCGTCTTTGAGAGAGTCTGGAGAGGATACTCTTTCTTTTTCCCGTCTTTGTTCTCCACCACAATCTTTTTTGCATCAGCAAAGGTAACCTCTCCCGCTTCCTCGGCGACGACGAGGCGGCCCGTGTTTCGTGCAGCGTGTTCTTCAATGCCGGTTGCCACAAGCGGAGCCTCGGGAATAAGGACGGGGGTTGCCTGCTTTTGCATGTTTGAACCCATGAGTGCACGGTTTGCATCGTCGTGGTCGACAAAGGGAATCATCGCGGTTGCCGCAGAGAACATTTGGTAGGTTGATGCATCAATGAGGTCAATCTCTCCGCGCGTCGCGACGAGCGGCTCCCCTGCGCGGCGGGCTTCAGTGGTCTCTCTCACGATACGACCCTTCGTGTCTACCTCAGTCGCCGCGTGCGCTATGGTGTGCGTCTCCTCTTCGAGCGCATTCAGGTACACGATTTCCTCGGTTACGGTTCCATTTTTTACTACCGCATACGGAGTCTCGATAACACCAAACTCATTGGTGCGCGCATGAAGCGCAAGACGAAGAATGAGGCCGATGTTTTGACCTTCCGGGGTGTGGATCGGACAGAGCCTACCGTAGTGAGACGGGTGCACGTCGCGCACCTCAAAACCGGCGCGCTCGCGAGTGAGACCTCCGGGACCAAGTGCGGAGAGGGTGCGCATGTTTTCAAGCTCCGCGAGGATGTTTTGTTGATCCATGAACTGCGAGAGTTGGTTTGCGGTGAAAAACTCGCGGATAGAGGCTTGAAGCGGACGCGGGTTTACGAAGGCCATTGGGAGCGTGGTGTCGGTTTCAATGGTCGACATACGGTCCTGAATGTTGCGCTTCATACGACTCATACCCACCCGCATGCGCGCCTGTAAGAGCTCTCCCACGAACCGTACGCGGCGAAACCCGAGGTGATCAATGTCATCGGGGACGGCGTTAGTGTCGGTATTAAGACGTGCAATTTCGCCGACTATGCGCACGAGGTCATCAAGCGTCAGGGCACGCTCTTTGAGTGCTTTCGCTTCGGTTGAGAGACCAAACCGTGCGTTCAGGCGATGGCGGCCCACCTTTGAAAGGTCATAGCGCTCAGGAGCAAAAAGAAGGTTCACATATTGCTTTGCGTTTTCTGCGGTTGCGAGATCGCCGTCGCGCATGCGGCGGTGTATCTCTACATATGCCTCCTCCATGCTCTTAGCAGTATCGTGCACGAATGTGGCTTGGAGCGCCACCTGTGCTGCATCATTCCCCTTAAAACGCTTGGCGATCTCTTCTCGTGAACCTCCGCCAAAGACGGTAAGAAGGTTCGTGATCGGGAACTTTCGCTTTCGATCTATTTTTACAAATATGGCGCCATCATTCTCAGAATCAATCTCAATCCATACACCTCGTGCGGGGATTATCTTTGCGCCAAACTGCTGCTTCCCTTTTATCTCCTCAGAAATAAAGAATGCACCAAAGCTCCGCGCGAGTTGCGGCACGATAGCCCGCTCCACACCGGAAACGATGAATGACCCGTGGGGGGTCATAATAGGCACATCAGCAAGGAAAAGGTCCTGCTTTTTCTCGGTACCCGTTGTTTTGTTGAGGAGTGTGACGGTCGCCTTGAGAGGAGCTTCAAAGGTACGCATCGTGTCGCGTGCATACGCCTCGTCACCTTTCGGATCACCAAGTTCAAAGTCTTCAATACGAAGCTCAAATTTCTTTCCCGAGTAATCGGGTATTGGAGAGAATTCTTTAAAGAGCTCCATGAAGCCATCCTTCATGAGCCAATCAAAGGAACCCCGTTGATGGGCGACAAGATCGGGGAACGCAACCCGGGGCTCACGATATGCACCAAACGTCTTTTTCTGCAGGATTTTGTGAGTTGGCATGACGGGAGTGAGAAGTAAATAAATCAAACACGTATACAGCACGCAAAGACTCGTACACGACGAGCCGCGTCTCTTTATATAAGACGCTTTTCTAAAATCTTACCTTCTGTGACCGGCGCCCCACCAGAGTGCTCCGCCACTCACTCTGCTCTGGTTGTCCCTAGTATATACCCCCCGCACTTTCCGTCAATAGCACCGAGAATCAGCACGGGGAAGAATCTAGTACCGGACGATCTTGGAAATGCACCAAACCCTTCTTAATATAGTAACATCGTATGTTACTATATTCTCCTCAGAAATTGAGGTCCCATTTCTTCACTATTTCCCCTCGCGCCACATATCTATTTCTTAGCGTGGTCGCCAATCTCAAGAATATAGTAACATACGATGTTACTATATTTCG
>JBASFO010000083.1:0-1737 GCA_049653065.1 Minisyncoccia bacterium | reverse complement strand
CACAGGGCGTGCAGGCACAAACACTCACGACGCTTTCGATGGCGAAAGCCGCAGGATGCGTCATCATCCCTGTTATTTCGAAAATTGACTCACCGTACGCACGACCCGATGAGGTGAGACTCGAACTCGCAGAACTGCTCTTAGTTGATCCTTCGTCTGTGCTTGCGGTCTCTGGAAGAACAGGGGAGGGGGTCGAAGCGCTTCTTGAAGCTATAGTCGAGCGCGTACCCGCGCCGCAAGGAGAAGAGGCACCCGAAGCGCGCGCCACTATCTTTGATTTCTCGTACTCAACCCATCGAGGTATCGCCGTCTATGTGCGCGTGTTTGACGGTACCGTAAAAAAGGGCGATCCGCTTCATTTTCATGCTGCAGGAAAGCGGTTTTCGGCACTTGAAACCGGAGTCTTTACTCCTGACGAGGTACCCTGTGAGTCTCTTTCTGCAGGAGAGATTGGATACATAGTGACGGGTATAAAAGAGCCAGGAGTCGTTGCCGTCGGAGACACGATTGGACTTCAAAACGGTAGCTTGCCTGCACTTCCCGGATTTGCGCGTCCCCGTCCCGTGGTGTGGGCGTCAGTATATCCGGAGAGCCAAGACGATCTCACGGAGCTGAAGCAAGCCCTGCTGCGTTTACGACTTACCGACTCCTCTCTTTCGTTTGAAGAGGAATCCTCGGGTGTACTCGGTCGGGGATTTCGATGTGGGTTTCTCGGTATGCTTCATCTTGAGATCGTCACAGAGCGCCTGCGGCGCGAATTTGATCTTTCTCTCGTGGTCACCATTCCTACTATCGAGTACGTGGTGACTTCGGTGCACGGGAAGCGAGAAACTATCTATACGCCGTCCAAATTCCCACTCCATGGGGATATAGCGACGGTTGAAGAACCGTGGGCAAAAGTGATCCTTATTACTCCTGCCGACTACCTCTCGGGCCTTTTGCAATTACTGCAGGAGCATGAAGCTGCCGTGGGTGATACCCATAGCTATCTTGATGGCCGTATTGAGGTCTCAGCTGAGATGCCGCTTCGGGAACTCATGCGCGGATTCTTTGATCGGGTAAAAAACGCATCCTCCGGATACGCCTCGCTTTCCTACGAGATTATAGACACGCGACCCGCGGACGTCGTGAGGCTTGATATCCTGGTTGCTGAAGAGGAGGTGCCGGCGTTTGCACGTATCGTGAGTCGCCGGCGCGTACAGGTGGACGCGGAGCGTATGGTGGAAAAGCTCTTTGAAATAATGCCCAAACAGCTCCAGGTGACGAAGATACAGGCACAGGCGCTCGGACGTATCCTTTCCTCAAAGACTCTTTCGGCACTCCGGAAGGATGTGACGGGGTACCTGTATGGAGGCGACGTGTCTCGGAAACAAAAACTCCTTCAGAAGCAGAAGAAGGGAAAGAAGCACCGAGCGCAGTTCTCCAAAAACCGCGTCGACATCCCCGAAGAGGTCTTTATGAAGATGGTGCAGGAGAGTGAGCGATAAGGGGTCGCTCGCCGAGCCCCAGATGAAGGCCAGCATCGCCTTAGAGGGCGCTTGTGGGAACCACAGTCGTGGCGTCTTCGGAAATCGAGAACTCGTCCGTCAGCAGACGGACTTCAGACAGATCGATTTTCTTTCGCCACTCCTTGTTCTACGGCTGCTTGTAGGGAGCCCTTCATACGGGGCTTTGCTCACCCCTCTTGGTTTCTTTTCATTTTTACCGCATCACTTTATTATGACGTACGTCATAATA
>JBASFO010000082.1:0-8027 GCA_049653065.1 Minisyncoccia bacterium | reverse complement strand
GGTTCTTCTCTGAGAAAGAGCCGCAGAACCTTCCCTGGAAAGACCTCGGGATTGATGTCGTCATAGAATCTACCGGGTTTTTTACCGAGTATGAAAAGGCGAAGGCGCACTTACAGGCGGGCGCGCGCCGCGTCGTTATAAGTGCGCCTGTAAAAGAGGAAGCCGAGGGACTCGGCGCGACCGTGCTTGTGGGCCTTAATGAAGAGCGCCTCTCGACCTGTCCCATTACCTCAAACGCCTCGTGTACGACTACTTCGGCAAGTCCGGTCATCGCCATCCTCGACGAAGCTATAGGTATCGAGCATGCGCTTCTCGTCACGGCGCATGCATACACGGCGAGCCAGTCTCTGGTAGACGGCCCCTCCAAGAAAGATTTCAAAGAGGGACGCGCGGCTGGTCTCAACATTGTTCCCACCGCAACCGGTTCGGCTATTGCGGTGACGAAGGCGTACCCGGCGCTCTCCGGAAAGTTTGATGGCGTAGCACTTCGCGTGCCAGTCCCCGCCGGTTCCATTTCTGACATTACCTTTCGAAGTAAACGCGAGACAAGCGTCGAAGAGGTAAACACTGCGCTTGCCAAGGCCGCCACAGAGGACCGATGGCAGGGCATATTTACGGTGAGTGATGAGGATCTCGTCTCTTCCGACATCGTGGGCGATACGCACGCTTCAATCGCGAATCTCGGAATGACTCGTGTGGTCGACGGACGACTCGTAAAAGTACTCGCGTGGTATGACAACGAGGCAGGGTATACGCATACTCTGGTGGAGCACGCGATTAAAGCTGGCAATGTCTAAAATCTTTATTGCCGCTGATCATGCAGGCTTCTCTTTGAAAGAGGAGCTAAAACCATTTCTTACAGAACTGGGACATGAGGTGGAGGACTGCGGCGCACACGCACACGTTGACGGCGACGACTTTCCTGACTATGTGCGGCCCTGCGCCGAGCGCGTAGCAGTCACACAGGGCTCTTTCGGCATTGTGATTGGTGCTTCCGGGCAGGGGGAGGCTATGGCGGCAAACCGGATACCGCGCGTGCGCGCGGCGGTGTATTACGGCGACCCTCATCGTACCCAAACAGACACTACCGGGCATATCCTCTCGCTTCTTGAGGCTGCGCGCGCCCATAATGACGCAAACATCCTCTCGCTCGGCGCCCGGTTTCTCACAAAAGATGAAGCAAAGACTGCGGTTTCGACCTTCCTCGCTACCTCTTTCGGAGGGGAGTCACACCACCTGCGAAGGATAGAGAAACTCGGGTAGTCCTTTTAGGACATTGGTTTCCTCCTTTCCTCTGCGGTACACTTAAAAGCATGGCGGTTAAATTCAACGAACCCGAAGCGCTCGAGAGAACTACTGACAGAAAGAGGGTTTCTGCCCTCTCCAAACTTGTACTGCAAACAGGTTTGGTGAAAACTGAGATGGGGGCACAGAGGGTACTGATCAGTCTCGCCTTCCTCGTTTTCCTTATTGCCGTCTTTCTTTTCATACGCATGCAGCAAACACCGCCACCACTTCCCGATGAATTGTTTGCACTTTAACAGACGCACCGTCGCTACGGCGACCAGAGGCTTTACACTCATCGAGATTCTCGTAGTCACTGCTATTATCGCGCTCCTCTCCGCAACAATGCTCGGTTCACTTCAAGAAGCACGGTTGAAGGCTGCAGACGCCACCGTTCGTCAGGAGGTGTTGGCGCTACGTACCCTGATGGAACAAGAGCGCACGAATACCGGGAGTTACGCAGCTATAAAAAGCGGGGGTGTGGGGACGCCAGGACCCTGGATAGCTGCGAATGGTTCGTGCGGAACCTTCACAGGCCAGTTTGCTTCCCGAGCGGCAGACATATGTAAGAAACTTGTACAGGCGGCATCCACTGGAAGTGTCTGTACTTCTTGTGTGTACTTTCAAACGACGACTCCAAACAGTAACGAACGGTACAGCATAATGGCCTATCTTCCTCACGAATCACGCAGAGCATTCCTCGCGGGACAAAACCCCTACACAAGCTACATATGTATGGGGTCAAGTGGCGTACAAACGATAGCCGTGAATGTGGCGCCTTGGAACGAACCGGGCTGCCAAGCAAACCCCTAGCGCTATGAGCATCGTCATTCCGACGATTCTAACCACCACAAAGCAAGACGTGCTCGAGAAACTGAAGCGCGTAGAGGGGCTCGTCGATACCGTACAGATAGATGTTGTAGACGGACGCTTCGCGGGTCCCCCTACCTGGCCCTACACCGAGTCTGGCGGTGTGCTTCCGCCCGGTAGAGACGGATGGCTCCGAGAGTATGGAGACTTTCGCTATGAGATAGACCTCATGGTAGAGAATCCCGAAGAGACCGCAGGCTACTGGATTGCCGCAGGTGCCACCCGCATCGTGATCCACATCGAATCTACGCACTATCTTCCACGCCTCATGGATGAGCTCTCGGAGAAATACGGGTACGCAAAAGGATTTACTCCCACTCTTCTTTCTTTCGGCCTCGCGCTTTCTATAGCTACCGACACGAACGCACTTACCCCTTTTCTTGACCGCGTAGACTACATACAGTTCATGGGCATCAAAACCATTGGAAAGCAAGGACAACCCTTTGACGAACGCGTTCTTTCAAAACTACGTAGTTTCCATAAAGCGCACCCAGAAGTGGTGACCCAGATAGATGGCGGCGTGACGCTCACGAGCGCTCCTGCGCTCCTCTCCACGGGTATTGATCATCTCGTGGTGGGGCATGATCTTTGGGAAGCGAGTGATATCAGCGGGAGAATCGCACAGTACGAGCGTCTTTCGGAAGAACACGGGCGTTACGCATGATATTCTCTAAGAGATGGCTCTTACCGAGAATGAAATACTCACGATAGAAAAGAAAGCACAAGCTATACGCGGGACGATTATTGAGATGCTCGTTGCCGCAGGCTCAGGACACACTGCGGGCCCGCTTGGCATGGCAGATATATTTGCGGCGTTTTATTTTCATATTTTGAAGCACGATCCCAAAAATCCCGCGTGGGAGGCGCGCGATCGATTGGTCCTAAGTAACGGACACATCACACCGGTACGCTACGCGACAATGGCGCACGCGGGCTACTTTCCGGTTGAGGAGTGCCTCACCCTTCGGAAATTCGGTAGTCGTCTTCAGGGACATCCCGAGCGAGAGAAACTTCCCGGAGTTGAGACCACCTCGGGGCCGCTTGGCTCGGGCCTCTCGCAATCCTGTGGCATGGCCTACGGTCTTCGTATGGACGGAAAGAAAAACAGAGTCTTCTGCTTCATGAGCGATGGCGAGCAGCAGGAGGGCAATACGTGGGAAGGAGTGATGTTCGCGGGGAAGCACAAACTCTCAAATCTCACTGCCGTCATGGATCGAAATAATATTCAGATAGATGGTATGACTGAAGACGTGATGCCGCTCGAGCCACTCCGCGCTAAATATGAAGCGTTTAACTGGCATGTCATCGAGATAGATGGGCACAACATCGAGGAGATAGTTGACGCAACCGAGCAAGCAAAAGCAGTCTATGAGAAACCAACACTTATCCTAGCGCACACCATTCCAGGGAAAGGGGTGCCGGAGATAGAGTTTGACTATCATTGGCATGGAAAACCACCATCGAAAGAGGAAGCAGAAAAGTTTCTTCGGGAGATTCGTTCCCTAGGAGGGAAAGTTGTTAAAGAATATGCTTAACAAGGATGCACAGCTCGTTTCCGATCCCTTCTCGTCGAAGCTTCTCAAGCAGTCGACGCGAGACGGGTTTGGAAAGGGAACCGTCGAAGCAGGAAAAGCTGACCCCCAGATCGTAGTACTCTCCGCAGATCTCAAAGAATCAACGCGCGCAGAGTGGTTTCAGAAAGAGTTTCCTGATCGCTATATTGAAATGGGGGTTGCGGAACAAAATATGGCCACCGTCGCCGCGGGGCTTGCTGCAGTTGGCAAGATCCCTTTCATAACGAGCTACGCCGCATTTTCTCCCGGGAGAAACTACGAGCAAATTCGCACCACCATTGCGCTCAACAATGTACCGGTCAAAATATGCGGGATGCACGCGGGCGTCTCCGTCGGCCCTGACGGCGCAACCCACCAGATGCTTGAAGACATGGCAATGATGCGCGCTCTGCCGAACATGGAGGTGCTTAATCCCTGCGACGCCGAGGAAGCACGTAAGGCAACTATGGAAGCTGCGAAAAACGGGAAGCCCGTCTACCTGCGCTTTGGGCGCTCCAACGTGCCCGTATTCACGACTCTTGAGACGCCGTTTGAGATAGGGAAGGCACGCATACTCTGGGAGAGTGAGAAACCTTCGGTGCTCATCGCGGGCACGGGCGCGCTCTCCTACAATGCGCTCCTTGCGGCGCGCGCACTCGACGCGGAGGGCGTCGGCTCACTCGTACTTCACTTTGGCACTGTGAAGCCGCTTGACAGGGACGCACTTCAGGTTGCCGCAACAAAGGTACGGGTGGTCGTCACCGTCGAAGAGCATCAAATTGCAGGGGGATTTGGTAGTGCGGTCGCGGAGACTCTATCCGAGACTCATCCTATAAAGGTGATACGACTCGGCCTTCGGGACGAATTTGGGCAGTCCGGAGATCCGGACGAGCTTATCGCGCACTACGGGCTCTCTCCCTCAGGCATTAAAGAGGCGGTACACCATGCGCTCCTCCCATGAAGCACTCGCACTTCTCGCTTACTCTTAGTCCCTATATTGCGCTCCTTATTGTGACCTTGGTTGGTTCTGGCGCAACGCTCGCTCTCCTACGCTTTATAGAAATCACCAGCGAGTACGCCCTCTATACGGGATTGTAGTGACGACTTAGAACTACGTAGTTTCTCTTACAGCACATTCACGCGATATTCCGGCGGCGCTTTCTCGAGATGAGTCTCTATTTGCTTTCGCGATAAAAGTCCTTTTTGTGCGCCAATTTCTTGTACGACTGCCATAGAATTTATGGGCCCCCACAAAAGCGCCTCGCGGAGCGGCTTCCCGAGCGCAAGGGCCGCAGTTACGGTTGATGCGAATGCGTCTCCCGCGCCAGTGCGCTCTTTGGGCGCTCGGTCATCCGGATACATGGGTATGTGGAGCATTTCTGTACCGTCAAAACTGTAGGCACCCTCCCGCCCGTCGGTAATGATCACAGTCTTTGGTCCCAGTGCGCGCGTTTTCTGTAATAGATCTCGTATCTCGCCTCCGCTCTCGGGAAGCCCCAAGATGCGTTCTGATTCTTCTTTGTTGATGACGAGTAGATCGGTACGACGATACAAGTCTCCAAGTTCGCCGACTCCAAGCTTCATCTGAAAGGTTCCTGGCTGGAAGGTGACAAAAATATCCGGATATTTTGCAAGATATGCCTCAATTTCTTTGTGATAGGGAAGTGAGTTACCTGCAAGCGAGGATAGATACATGAAGCGCGGAGGAGAGGGGCGAGGCCAGCGGTACGGATACTCCTCGTGACGCACGAGTATGGTGCGCTCGCTCTCGTAGGAGAGAACATAGTGGTAGTTACTCTTCATTCCTTTGTGGGTGCGCACATGTTTCCTTGAGACACTTTCCTTCTTCAAGGTCTCAACGTCTCCCTTGCCGATATCGTCGTTGCCGATGTCGGTGACGAGCCCGGTTGTAAGGCCAAGACGTGCGGCGGAGACTGCTGCATTTGGAGCGTTTCCCACCGCCCTACATACCACTGCAGACTCGTAGGGGATTTTGTCTCCCCAGCGCATAGAGATGGTACATGCTTCGTCGTTTATATCGCAGTGCACGCGCGCTTCTTTGAGACGTATGAACGGCTCAGTGACAATATCGCCCACTGCAAGAAAATCAAAAGGTTTCATAGAGGTAGCCAAAGTGTAGCATCCAAGTCAATGCTACTATTATTCCTAATGATTGATCTTGCGGACATCGCAGAGCGGCTTACCTCGCCTCCGAAGGGAGTCTTTGCTGCCGATGAGAGCCCAAAGAGCGCGGATGCACGTCTTGCGTCCTATGGTATCGCGACAGGAATAGAAATGCGCTACAAAGAGCGCGATATGTTCCTTTCGACGCCCGGCACCGAAGCGTATCTCTCCGGCGTTATTTTGCATGAGGAAACGCTCGAACAAAAATGTGAGCTCGAGACAGTCGCCTGTCCAGACGTCCTCCTTACCTCTGGTATCATGCCGGGTATAAAGGTCGACCAGGGAACAGAGCCCATGCCAAGCTCTCCCGATGAGCTCATTACCAAGGGACTCCTCGGCCTCTCCAAACGGCTCCACGGGTATAAGGACGCGCATCAAACGACGTTTACGAAGTGGCGTGCCGTGATACGCATTGACGGCGATCGACTCCCGACATCGGCATGTATCGTTGAGAATGTAAAACGGCTTGCGATGAGTGCGCGCTGTGTACAGGAAGCAGGTATGGTACCCATTCTTGAGCCGGAGGGTTTGTATGAAGGGAAACATAGCCGCAATCGATGTCGAGACGTAATTGCCGAGGTACTTTCAACATTGATGCGTGCACTCGAAGAGCATGCGGTTGACCTCACAGCCGTTATTGTGAAATCTTCCATGGCTATGACGGGGAAAGATACGGGCCGCCTCGATACACCGGAGGAAGTAGCCGAGGCAACGCTCGATGCATTTCTGAAATCGGTTTCCCCGCTTGTTCCTGGTATTATCTTCCTTTCGGGCGGGCAGGGTGATGACCAGGCGACGGATAATCTCCGTGCGATTGCGAGACTCGCAAAGACACGCGGAGTTCCCTGGAAGCTCACCTTCTCCTACTCACGAGCGCTTCAGGACGATGCGCTCAAGGCGTGGGGCGGTAAAGATGAAAATGTACCCGCCGCGCGTGCCGCGTTTCTCTCACGACTAGAAAAGGTGTCCTCAGCAGCTATGGGGGAGTAGATAAAAAACAGGGGATTGCCGCGATACACTAGAGAGGTATGACCGATGTCCAGTTTGACGATGAGCAGAATCAGGTAAGCACGATCGCCATCGTGAAGACAGCTCCCACAGGGCTCCTCGCCTGGCTTATAAAGTCCGGTATTGCAAAGAATGCAAAAATTGCTGAGCAGATACTTCTCTACATCGCTCTCGCTTCAATTGCAGTAGGTATCGTAGCTCCTTTTATGCTTCAGAGCGAAATACATACCATTTCTCCCACGGAGCGCGCGCGCCTTGAACTTATTCTTCCTAATCCTCCCCGACCATGATTCGTCCTCGCTTTGCGCGCGGCTTCACCCTTATTGAGCTTCTCGTCGTCGTGGCTATCATAGGCATGCTCTCTTCGATTTTACTCGGGTCTTTGACGAGCGCGCGCACCAAGGCGCGCGACGCATCGGTACGGGCCCATGTGCGCCAACTCGCGACCATGATGAGCTTGCAATATAGCGACTCAGGGAGTTACGCGAACTTGCAGTATGGGTGGGACATCTCTGCAGCAACTTGCGCAGACAGTTTTACTGGCACCTATGCAGCAAAGGTACGAGAAATATGTACGAAAATAACCGAACTTAATACAGGAAGTGGTATGTACACCGGCGTCACTGCAGCGGGCACCACAAACACTACCCATTTTTCCATCATGGCGTTTCTCCCCGCCAAAGGAACTTGGTTTTGCGTTGGATCAGGCGGTGGAAATTCGGACACGACCGTCGTGGCCGGCCCCTACTCCGGGAACGGTTGTCCCGGAAACCCGTAAGGTACTAGGCCGTGATAGAATGACGGCTTGCCATTCCATCATCTGAATTTGCCGATTCCTCACCTCTCCTCACTACTTATAGGCACATTTCCCTTTTGTTTTCGTATTCTTTTCTTTCATTCCATTTTACTAAATATATCCTATAGGATTAAATTAGTAAATTGAGAAATAACCTTTGACTATGAACCGGGGCCGGGGAATTAAGTAGTAAAGACCAAGTGAGTCAGACCGAAAACACACCGTAATCCACTTACGATTCAAATCTAGTCTAGGTACCCATATAGTAACATACGATGTCACTATATAGTGACATCGTATGTTACTATATGCTACGCTATCGCTATGGAACT
>JBASFO010000081.1:0-2023 GCA_049653065.1 Minisyncoccia bacterium | reverse complement strand
GAAGCGGGAGAACACCTCCGAAAAACGACTCGAAGAATACCGTACCTACACTGAAGCGGCCATTGCCGTCTTTCGTGACTCCGGGTATCTCGTGGAGGTAGATGGTTCACCTACTCCAGAAGTTATTGCGAGAGACGTCAAAGCAAAACTAGGTATCCAATGATCATTCGTAGTGAGAAAGAGCGTGCGGGAGTTATAGAATCGGGAAGACGTCTCGGCGTGGTGCTTGAGGAAGTTGCGAAAGCCGTACGACCGGGAGTATCAACCGCAGAGCTTGATGCGCTTGCGGAGCGTCTTATTCGCGAGGGAGGCGACACGCCTGCGTTTCTTGATTACAAACCGGAACGCTCGGGGAGAGCCTATCCCGCGACGCTTTGTGTTTCCGTAAACGACGAGGTGGTGCACGGCCTCCCGAACGAATCACCACGAACGCTTCAAGAGGGGGATATTGTGGCACTTGATCTGGGACTCTCTCACCAAAATTTCATCTCAGATTCTGCAATTACAGTTCCCGTAGGGCGCATCGATGAGGAGTCGCAGCGACTTATGGAGGTAACGCGTGCTGCGCTTGAAGCGGCAATTCTCGTTGCGCTTCCCGGAGCTCGTGTCGGAGATATCTCTCACGCGATAGAATCTTCCTACCAAGGGACTGGTTTCTCGGTCGTACAAGAGCTTGGAGGACACGGAGTCGGAGGCGCCGTCCATGAGGAGCCTTGGATCGCAAACGCGGGGCATCCCGGGACCGGACCCGAGCTTGTCGCGGGTATGGTGCTTGCGATAGAGCCCATAGGGAACGCGGGGAAGGCGGCAGTTATGCTTGCGAAGGACCAGTGGACGTATAAGACGCGCGACGGCTCGCGCTCCGCGCATTTTGAACACACCATTATCATAGAAGAGGGTGGAGCACTCGTTACCACGCGCCGTCCTTCGGAGAAGGCGTAGTTTCCGAAAAGACGCACAAATGCTACACTGAGCGCATTAGGAGCATTTTTGTCCCCGCCAGAAAGGCGGATTATTAGTTACAGAGAATCATGGCCGCACACCCAAAACAAGAACGAACACTCGTCATCATGAAGCCGGACGCGGTACAGCGCTCGCTCATAGGTGAGATACTTTCCCGATATGAACGCACAGGGCTCAAATTGATAGCGATGAAGATGCTGGTACCCACTCCAGATATGGTCGAGAAGCACTATCTGCTCGATCCTGCGTGGAAGAAAAACGTAGGAGAGAAATCTATAGCAGCATATGTAAAGAAGGGAGAAACCCCACCTTCAGACGACCCGATAAAAGTGGGAAATATCGTGGTTGCGGCTCTCATGAAATACCTCTCGGCGGGCCCCGTAGTCGCTATGGTGTGGCAGGGCTCCCACGCGGTGGAGCTCGTGCGCAAGGTCACAGGCGGCACTGAGCCACGAACCTCTGATGTGGGCACCATACGCGGTGACTACGTTATCGATTCCTATCATATGGCGGACGTGGATGGGCGCGCCATTCGAAACCTCATCCACGCATCCGGCTCCGTGGGCGAGGCTGAGGCGGAAATAGCGCACTGGTTTAAGAGTGAGGAAATACAAAGCTACCGGCACCTGAACGAGGCGATACTCTACGACGTAAACCTCGACGGCATCCTCGAGTAATCCTGTCCCTAGAAGTCCCTCTAGGGCAACCCTCAAAAACCCTCGCGAGAGAAGTATGTTCTTTCGGAAGGATATATCGGACAAAAGAGGTAAGGGGTATACTGGTAGCGGAGCCGCTCTTCTTTAACGCAACTTGCGACAACTTCGGGATTCCTATATTCATTCGATGGCGCGTATGCTTCCTTCGGAGTGCGGAAACCCACTTACATACATGAGTTGCCGCCGAAGAGAGGTTCCGCAAAAAACCCGAAGGCACAGACCTTCGGGTTTTTTGATACACAGGTTCTTACACCTATTTAGCCTCTTTCTTCAAAGCCTTAAGATCGGCTGCGAGCGCCTCCGCTTCTTTGGCGAGTTCATCGGCACGTTCCGGTACCGTGTTT
>JBASFO010000080.1:0-5390 GCA_049653065.1 Minisyncoccia bacterium | reverse complement strand
ATTACGGCCCATTCTACTATCTTTCGATTTTCGTGTATGTAGTGCCCGAAGCCCCGTCAACCACAAGATATCCACTGTTTTCGATGTGGATACGCAGTTCATCCGCAGCCTCAAAGTCCTTATTCTCTCTCGCTCGCGCACGGCGCAGAGCAAGCTCCTGTAGGTCCTCTGGCAACTCCCTCTCAGTTTCTACACGTTTGGTTTCAAGGGGTGGGTGGGTAAGAGAGAGGCCGAGTACCTCCTCAGTGGCAATGAGCACTCCCCACTTTTCCTTAGGAGAGAGGGAACTCCCGAGTGCATCATAGAGAGTTGCGAGCGCTTTTGGAGTAGCTACGTCGTCAAAAATGCATGCACGTATCTCCTCGGACGTGGAAGATTTCTTACTCATTTCATGAGCTGCGCTCTGTACCACTCGTGCAGCTCTCCATAATCGTTTCAATGCCTCTTCTGCCGCCCCAAGCGATTCCCATGTGAACGAAAGCGGGGAGCGGTAGTGTGCTTGGAGAAAAAGAAGACGGAGCGCAAGTGGGTGAATGCCGCGTTTTTTCACATCCTCCAGAGTGAACGTATTACCGAGAGACTTTGATATTTTCTCTCCATCGATCGTGAGGAAGGCATTGTGGAGCCAGTAGCGCACAAAAGGTCTCCTCTCGGTTGCACCTTCCGACTGCGCGATTTCATTGTTGTGGTGGACCTGTATATGGTCTTGTCCGCCCGTATGGATATCTATCGTGGGTGCGAGAAGATGTATCGCCATCGCAGAACACTCGATCGACCATCCGGGGTTTCCCTTGCCCCACGGGGAATCCCACTGCTGGAGGTCTTTGGGTTTTGCGTTTCTCCACAATACAAAATCATGCTCGCTTTTCTTTTCCCCCACAGCGACGCGTACACCAGCTTTGAGCACTACATTCTGTACGTTTCCCAAAGCACCGTACTCGGGAAATCTCTGGGTATCAAAATAGACGCCATCAGAAGTTTTGTACGCGAGTCCCTTTTTCTCGAGCGTCGCTATCATCCCTATCTGCTCTTTGATATACGCGGTTGCGCGGGGAAAGGTGATAGCGTCTGTATCTATCCCCAATTCTTTGATGTCAGAGAGATACTGGGCAGTATAGCGTGTGGCGATCTCCTCCGGGGTCGTATGGTCGCGAGCGGCACCCACTGCCATTTTGTCTTCGCCTTCGTCCCCGTCGCCCACCAGGTGACCGACATCGGTGATATTAATGATCCGCCTAACTTTGTACTGTGCTGCGGTGAGCGCCCTCGCGACGGTATCGGAAAAGACCGCGGCTCGGAGGTTGCCTATATGCTGAGGACCATAGACCGTGGGTCCGCAGGAGTACATGAGCACCGGTCCGCCGCCCTTCTTACGAAACTCCTCTTTGGCACCCGATAGGGTATTCGTGAAGCGCAGCGTTGGGATATTTTTTTGTGCGGTGAACGGCCACATGTGCTAGAGCCATTTGCGAAGGCGAAGGAAAAGAATGAGCAGAAGTTCGACCACAATCATTACCATGATGATAATCCAGAAGTCATGGTCTCTGCCGATGATGGGTGCGTGTTCAGCAGGTATGGTAAAGGCGGCCGCGATAAAGGAAAGCGGGAGAATCGCGACATTGATTATAGTAAAGACTTTCATCGATTCATTTTGCGACGAGGAGAGCAAAGAGTCGTTTGTGGTGCGCAGTTCACGCGAGACCGCGCGATAGGAGCCCACCAGAGAGGCGGCGTGAAGTCGCTCGGTTTTTATCCGTGCAGCCTGCACTGCAAATTTCTTTCCAAAGAACGAGTCTTGTAACTCAGTCAAAAACGCGTCGAGCGGCTCGGCGTGGCGCGAGAGTGCGGTATCAAATCGGAGCAAGATACGCCCGGCCTCGGATATGGCGTGGACCGTTTTTCGTTCTTTGCCGCCAAAGATATCAGCCTCGATGCGCTCCAGAGTGCGTGCGATTCGTTCCGTCTCTTCGCTCATTGCTTGATAGAGGTGGCGCAAAATACGCTCGACGAGTGCGGGTCCAGGATTCTCTTCAGGAATACCGAGTAGCTCTTCTGCTTCAAATGCCTTATGGAGCGCTTGTATGGAGCGTACCACTTCGTAGCGCGCCGTCACGATAAAGTTCTTTCCCACAATCAAGTCTATTTCTTGATTGCGTGCGCCCCCGCCCACATCTCCCGTAGGGAAGTGGAGGATCAGGTAGACATAATCGGGTGCCGCCACCATGAGGGGATAGGGAGTGGGAACGATGATTTCTTCTTCGACATCAGCGCCGATAGAAAATTCATCCATGACGCTACGTAATTCATCGCGGGTGGGGGACTCAAGATCGGTCCATACAATACCGCCGCGCTCATGTCGGGTAACCATTGCTCTAGCTTACTAGGGTTTAGGTACTTGGCGCTAGCAAAAATCGTGCATGTATGGGGATTCCGGAAACGATGTCATGATATAATTTCCAAGAATGGAGGAACACGAGAATGATTCTGAAGAAAAAGGAACGGGACACGGGCTGACCAAGCTCGCGGTTCTTTTTGCACTTGTCGCCGCGCTTGCGTTTGGGGGCGGGCTTGTGGTTGGTGCGGGTGGTGCAGATCTTGGCGCCTCCATCCCCTTTATAAGTGATGGATTGAATGCAGCTCCAGATACGGACGCAGACCTCTCTGATTTCTGGAAGGCGTGGAATGTGCTCGGTGAGCGGTTTGTACAGACGCACGCGTCTTCGACCCTTCCGGAATCAAAAGAAAAAGTATGGGGCGCTATTGAGGGACTCGCGGAATCCTTTGGCGACCCCTACACCGTGTTTATGCGTCCCGAGGACGCAAAGATATTTGCGGAAGACATAGCGGGTAACTTTAGTGGTGTTGGTATGGAAATTGGCCTTAATAAAGAGCGAGTGCTTACCGTGATCTCTCCTCTTAAAGGTACACCCGCAGAGCGCGCAGGGATTCTCTCGGGAGACCTCGTGGTGCTCATAGATGGAGAGTCAACCGACGGTATGTCAACCGACGAAGCTGTAAAGCTCATACGCGGGGAGCGCGGTACCACAGTCACCTTTAAAATGGTGCGCAAGGGCGAACCGCTCGACATAAAGGTGGTACGCGACACCATAGAGGTGCCCACCATTGAGTACGCGCTTGAGAGCGCGAGCGGTGTCTACGTAGTTTCGCTCTACAGTTTTACGGCAAACTCTCCGCAGCTCATGAATCGTGCGTTTTCCGAGTTTCGTGCGAGTGGTTCAAAGAAGCTCCTCATTGATCTACGGGGGAATCCCGGTGGCTACCTTGAAGCTGCGGTACGAATCGCCGGGAATTTCTTGCCCGAAGGCACGGTAGTGGTCACCGAGGATTATCAGGGTCACGAGGAAAATATCGTGCATCGCACGACAGGCGGGGGAGGAATACCTGCGGGCACCAGCATTGCGGTTTTGCTAGATCAGGGCTCGGCGTCCGCTTCAGAGATTCTTGCGGGAGCGCTTCAGGATGAGGAAGTCGCAACGATTGTGGGCACGCGCTCTTTTGGTAAAGGTTCCGTACAAGAGCTCGTAAAGGTAGGGCAAGGCTCTCTCAAAGTTACCGTTGCCAAGTGGCTCACGCCTTCTGGACGCTCCATCTCAGATGGAGGACTCACTCCAGATATTGAAATCGAGCGTACCCAGGAAGACGTAACCGCAGGAAAAGACCCACAAAAGGAGCGAGCGATACAGTTTCTCACTACTGGCAAATAACCGTTCAAAATCAGAAGGTCGAACCCCGTGTTTTCCTGCTACGTCCCACCTCGTGATTCTTTAGTGTAAGTACTAGTTATTATAGTTATTATAAATAACCGCCATCACTTTATTATGACGTACGTCATAATAAAGTGATGGCGGAAATTGAAGAGGGAAGAAAGAAGGGGAGAAAAAGAAAAGGTGCCGCGATCCCGAAGGACGGCGGCACCTTGTTTGGCGTCCCCACGAGGAGGAGCACTTCTCCCGAATTTGATTGCGCAGCCCAGGAGCGGGCTATGCGTCGCGCCGGCGGCCGATGTCTACTCTACGAAGCTCGTCGAGCTCATCGAGGCCGGCGGTCCGTGACAGTTTTCATAGCGCATTGGATTTCTCCTTCGCCACCTGCATCCCACTCCCTCGACGAGGGAGTCTCGTGCAGAGAGCCTTTATATACCACACAACTTTCTTTGTCAATACCCCCGTGACATAGGGGGTGGGGCAATGCGCGGTTGCTCTCTTGGTCTATGTAGGCTAAGATACCTCGACTTATGAAGGTTATTTTGCTTAAAGACGTGAAGGGCACGGGCCGCGCGCATGCGGCGGTAGAGGTGAAAGATGGGCACGCCCTGAACCTCCTCATTCCGCGCGGGTTTGCGGTGCGAGCTACGGACGCTGCATTGAAGCAGGCAGAAATGCGTGCGACGCGAGCGAGCGATGAGCGCGCCATGCATGCAAAAATGGTAGAGGAGCGCATCGCGGCGCTGGGAGGTGAGAAACTTACTTTCACCAAGAAGGCAAACGAAAAAGGACACCTCTATGACGCAGTTGATGCTGCTGAAATCGCCGAGGCCGCAAAGCTCCCGGAAGAGGCAATCCGCATTGAGAAACCGTTTAAGGAGCTCGGTACGTTTGAGGTACCGGTAGCAGTAGGGGAGACGTTTGGGAAGTTTCCCATCGAGATAGTTGCCGAATAAAATTTAGGACACGGCGTGTCCTAAATAACGGACGGTATTGACAAAGGGCCCATACCGGGTATATTTGAGAACGGTCGCGTATCCCTGTTCATTCAACATAAGGAGGTGTCAATGAGATGATCCGAAGGTGGGAATGGGTCCCGCCTGCATCCGGAGGCCAATTCCATGGCCCATTCGATTCTCGTTGCGCGACCCCATCTTATTGGGATTTTCTCTTTCACGACGGGTTTTGTGGCTTCGCCGCCGCAGATTCCGAAGTCGGAGGATGAAATTCTTCTTCATGCGCTCTTCCTTGAAAAGAAGGGTTGCACGGAGGAGGCGTTGACGTTCCTTGAACGTCATTGTCCCAAGAAGTAGCAACGGAAGGCCGGGTGGCGTGATGCGCCCGGCCTTTTCCCTTTATCATGCCCCTCTCACATATATGGACTTACGATGTCCATATATATCTGGAATGCAAAAAACCCGTGTTGACGGGTCTTTTTTCACACACGCCAGATACTTTAGATAACTGAGGCGACTTTCTTTCGGACGACGCTGCCGTCAAAGCGGGTCTTGCGACGCTCGGAGAATGATACTTTCCCAGTGATGAGTGAGTAGAGGGTGTGGTCTTTGCCGATGCGCACGTTCTTTCCTCCTTCAATCTTGGTACCGCGCTGGCGCACGATGATCTGCCCCGGGCGCGCGGAAGCTCCATCGGCGAGCTTTACGC
>JBASFO010000079.1:0-5690 GCA_049653065.1 Minisyncoccia bacterium | reverse complement strand
CTATTGCCGCAAGGAGCGGTTTCTCGCTCTCGCTCCACAAAGGAGAGGAGAGTACGCCCCCAAGTCCCACCATGGCTTTCGACGCGTTCGGGACCTCTATTCCCACCAAAGATTTTCCTGGGATAGGCGCTTCAATGCGTACAGGGTGCGCCGCGAGCGCAAGCTCGAGGTTTGACTGGAGTGAGACTACTTTAGAGAGGCGTACTCCCTCAGCTGGTTTGATAGCGTAGCGTGTTACCGTGGGGCCAATTGAAACCTCGTCCATCTCGACTGAAATTCCGAAATTCTGGAATGTGCGTTTAATCACGTTTGCGTTTGCTTTGATGTCCCCCACGCCCGGCTTGCCGCGATCCTCTCCAAGGATTGAAAGGGGAGGAGGATTATACTTTGCATCAAAATTAGGAATTACCCCCGCTTCCATAGGAGATTCTGCATTAAATACTTTCACGACAGGTTCTCGTTCAGGAGTAGTCTCTCGTAAGGGTTCCTCGGGAACGGCGACGGTACCATAGGTGCCCTCCCCCCCTTCCCTAGGAAGTGAGGGAAGCTGCACCGTGCCAAACTTTTCTCCGGCTCCTTTCAGGAGCTCCATGAGCTTCTCAACGAGCGCTACGACATCGGTTGCAATAACGAGTCCTACCAGGGCAAGAGCAATAAGGAGGACAATGGCGCCCCACTGAAAAAGGTCAAATGCGAGGCCGCCGATAAAAGAACCCACCACACCGCCGAGAGAATCTGAGGCAATGCCAAGCAGCGCAAGGAGAGAAAGTAAAATGAGTACAATACCAAGCCCGACGAGCGGAGCTATCACGGTACGTTTCAAGAACACAGAAACTCCGATTGCAATGATAAGAATGGGCAGAACAAATGCGATCACCCCAAAAATACTAAATGCCGTCTCAAACAATGCCTCTCCGGCAAAACCCGCACTCCCAAATGCAGCTAGGAGAAGAATAATACCAAGCGCGACAAGCGCAATCGCGGCGGCAACACGCGCCACACCACCGTACGCTTTCGGCTCTTTAGCATTTCGCCGCTTCATTCCTCCCTATGGTACCACTACTCCCCCTAGAGGAAACGGATACTTCCACGTTTTTTCTTTTACGGGCATCGGAGAGAATGTCCCGTCCGCTTGTGCTGCGAGGACGGCGACACGGACTTTTACATACGATGCTTTCTGGCACGTACGGCGTATAGAATCACCTCTGGTTGGGGTAGTGGTTTTGACACCAAGCGTCAGAGCAGGGTACACTAGGATTGTCCGATATGACTTTTATGGATTCAAAGGACATCTACACAAAGATATGTCTGATAGAAAGAATCTAACACTCAATCGCGGCACTGATATTGCCCTAGATAAAGATATATTCTCTAAGGTATTTGATAAGGACATAAAGAGAGTATATCTATATAAAAAGTCCGAGAGACTTGCAAAAGCAATACATCTGGTATGCCCAGCCTTTAAGGACTCAAGGTCACTCAAAGAACATCTCGAACGCATTTCAATTGAGCTCATTGAGGCGTCTGTGCTCTCTTCCCCTACAGCGCGGGAACGACTTTCTCGAAGTCTCCTCTCACTCTCAAGTGTAGTGCAATTAGGTAAAACAGGAGGACTTCTTTCATCCATGAATGCAGAAGTTCTGCTCCGAGAATGCTACCTTCTGCTTGAGGAAATCGCTTCCTACGAAGACCCTCGAATCTCGCTCCCCGAGACTCTCTCTATTGCCCAAATGGCGCGTACGAGTACCGCTCTTCCTGCGAGTGAGCGGAAGCACCCGAAACGAGAAAGGGGAGAGGGAAATGAACCAAGTACACGGTCATATAAAGGACAAGGCCAGAACCCTGCAGAGAAGAGCACTAGGAGAGATACCATACTCTCTATTATAAAGGACAGGGGGTCGTCCTATATAAAGGATATATCTATGGTCTTCAGAACGGTCAGTGAGAAGACTATACAAAGAGAGCTACAAAGACTTGTCCTTGATGGATTTGTAGAGAAGTCTGGAGACAGACGATGGACGACTTATAAAATAGCTCCCGTGCCCCCTTCTCCTCCCAAAAAGCCTCAGGCCGTCGTTGACCAAGAGCACGATTTGGGGTAGTGTAGGTGAGTGGTAGTAACCGCTCTATAGGGGATTACAACAGGCCGGAAACGGCCTATGTGCGTATCCAATGATAGAGGTTATCCACACGAGAAAGCACCACTCTCCTCATCTCCGGTCAGTATACTACTAGGTACGCTGCGACGGATGGGGCGAACGCTGCTACGAGTATCATTGACAGGTGCTGCGAGTTACAACTCGTAGCTATATGTGTGAGAGAGAAAGATTCCGCGTGTGGTCATAGACTACATGCATACTCGTCTGTATATTTCGGACGGGTACCAGAACGGATGCTATTCCTTTACGAATGCTACGCATGATACGAAACTTCACTTTGCTAGCTAACCGATGGGACCAAAGGTCGAAACTTCAGTCCTGTCGGGTAGCCTGAAACTAGAGATGCACGTCGCGTAAGCGATACAAAATTACAAAGAACCAAAACGATTCTCGGGCGGCGCACCCTATTTACTACTTCGCGCCGCACGCGTGTCGATAAAAAAATTAAAAACACTATGATTGCAAGTACGAATGCAGTTGCGAAAATCGCAGCAGTAGTTGCCGGACTTGGTCTCGTTGCTATGTCATTTGCTTCGTTTGCCCCTGCGGCACGCGCAGCAACGACTGCTGAGCTCGAGGCACAGGTACAGGCTCTTCTCGCGCAGATCGCAGCTCTCGGAGGCAGCTCTTCGAGCTCTTCCACCACCTTTACGATGGACCTTACGCTCGGCTCGTCCGGCGCCGAAGTCACCGCACTTCAGAACTGGCTCATCGCAGAGGGTTACTCGATTCCCGCTGGTGCGACTGGCTACTTCGGTGCCCAGACGCAGGCCGCACTTGCCGCCTTTCAGGCAGCAAACGGCATCAGCCCCGCATCTGGATACTTTGGCCCGATCACTCGCGCTAAAGTAAACGGCATGGGAGGCGGCTCGATGGGAGGCGATGACGACGATTCTAATGCTGATCTTGGGGGTGGCGAAGCTTCCCTTGAGGACCTCAGCGCAAACGACGGTGAGGACGACGAGGTTGAGCTTGGCGCTTCTGCCAAGGTCGCTGAGTTTGAATTTGACGTCGAGGACGCAGATATCGAAATCAACCGTCTTGACCTCGCCTTCGACTCGACAGGAGTCGGAACGGGAGACGACACTGAGCCTTGGGATGTCTTCAACGATGTCACCATCTACCTTGATGGTGAGGAAGTTGCTTCTGAGGATGTATCCGAGGAGGACGACTGGCTCGACGATGACGGTACCGGCGGCAAGTACGTCTACCGCTTCTCAGGCCTTGACGCCGTTGTTGACGAAGGAGAGACTGGTCTTATCGAGGTTGAGGTTGAAGCCGACGGCGGCGCAGACCTCGGCACGAACGATCTCGCACTCTGGGAGCTCTATATTGATACCGATGGTATCCGGGGCACCGACGGCGAGGGCATCGAGCAGTACCTCGGTGACACTGGCGCCGCTTCAAATGACGGTACGGAGGATGTAACCTTCGACGTAGTTGAGGAGGGTGCTGATGATGAACTCTCGGTTCAGGCTTCTTCTGAGGACCCTGATGCAGCAACCCTCGAGGTTGACACGGACAGCTCATCTGACTGGTTCACCGTGTTTGTGTTTGAGCTTGAGGCTGACGAGGACGGTGGCGACATCGAACTCGAAACCATTCCAGTTGACTGGACGGTCGCTGCAGGCGAGGAAGTCGACAACATCATCAACGACGCAAAACTCGTCATTGATGGTGAGGAGTTCGACGACTTCGTCTTCACGGGTGCTGCTGACACCTTCGGTTCTACTACCTTCGACATCGATGGCGACTTCGTCATTGGTTCGGGTGAGACCGTTACGGTTGAGGCTATGCTTGAGTTCACGGGTACCGTCTCTGGTGCCTACGACTCTGGCGACACCATTGCCGGTTCGATCGATGGCCCGCAAATCGCTGGCGACGGAGCTGATAGCCTCACGGCAACTGGCTCTGCAACCGGTGATACGCACGAGCTTCGTACGACGGGTCTCTCGTTCTCTGTCGTAGATGACTCTGCGGTAACGACGGTTGTCGACGGCGCTGATAACGACTACGCAACCTTTGTGGTTGAAGTAGAAGTTGAAGCGTTTGACGCCAACCAGTTCATCTCGCAGACTCCGGTAACGGCGTACACGTTCCAGATTGAGAACGCGTCCGACGGCTCTATCCTCGGTTCCTCTACGGCAACTTCGACGATCATTTCGTCAACCGCAGACACTGAAGGATCGGCATACCGCATCAACGAAGGCGAAACGGAGACGTTTACCTTCACGATGACGTTGAACCCAAAGCCTGAGTACGAAGGCATCAGCTACCGTGCTCAGCTGCTTACCATCGTCTACGGCCAGTCCTCTGGCACGCCGACCGGCACTACCTACACGGTAACGCCGACCAGCGACTATGAGACGAATGGTGTTCTCATCAACGACTAAGGCATTCCTCTAACGAGCTCATTCGCCTCTGTGCGAACGCTCACCAAGGAGTCCTAAGTTCGATGAAGCAAAACCGCCCCCACCGTGGGGCGGTTTTGCGTTCCCTCCAGAAACCCCCGAGGCGCCGCCTCGGGGGTTTCGAGAAGATCATCAGAGAGTCCATGCTACGCTTGTAGGGAATGATGGAGTATCTCGTGGAGTTCATGAAGTTTCTCTGTGGTTTTGGCGTCATACTCGCCGTGGCGCTCGCTCTCTTTTACTTTGCGGGAAGCGAAGTCGCGGTTGCAGATCTCTCCTGTTTCGCGTAGAGTACCCCCTGTACGGACCGAAGACAGTGGGCAGGAAAGTTCACTCGCCACTAGGGTATAGCCACTAGGGAATTCCCTAAACCCTAACTGCTAGTGGCCAGTGACTTTCCGCAAGACCTGCCGAGGGAAGACACCGAGCACCACTTTCACAGCTGGGATTAGGTAACAACCGATCGTGACACTAGGTTGCGAATAGGTAGTTAGTGATGAATGTCCGCAGTGAAAGTGATGCTCGGTGGTCGACTTGTCTCCTCGGTCTCCTTACCAAAGGAGACCTTGTTCGTTTTCGTACATCAGCTAGGCACTAGGGAATAGGCACAAAGCATTAGAGAGAGAAATTCTGGTTTTGCTAAACCCTAAGCCCTAAAGCCTAATAACTAGCTTATATGGCAATTACCAAAGCAAAGAAAGAAGACATCGTAGCGAAAGTTGCTGCATCCCTTGTGGGCGCCGCATCGGTGGTCTTTGTAGGGTTTAAGCGCATGACAGTTGCGGACACGACCGCGATGCGAAAGAACCTCAAACACGATGGGGTAGGATACTTCGTCGCGAAAAAGACTCTCATGAAGCGCGCACTTGCGGACGCCGGGTACACCGGCTCGCTCCCGGAGCTTCCGGGCGAAGTCGCACTTGCCTGGACCACGACGGATGCGACCGCTCCTGCACGTCTCATACACGAGCACGGCAAGAAGCATGAAGGACTTTCTATTCTCGGAGGCGTATTTGAAGGCGCGTACCTGGATGCGTTCGGGATGAGGGCTATAGCCACCATTCCTGCTGTTCCGGTACTCCGCGGCATGTTTGTGAACGTCATACACTCACCGATACAG
>JBASFO010000078.1:0-1713 GCA_049653065.1 Minisyncoccia bacterium | reverse complement strand
TCTCTCCGACACTGAAATACCGGAGACTGCTAAAGCTTCGGCTCTCGCAGTCTTTGAAAAGGAGGTAGAAGGCAAGCCGGAAGAAATGAAGGCAAAAATCCTCGACGGGAAACTTGCGAGCTACTTTGAGTCTACAGTGCTCATGAATCAGCCGTACATAAAAGATGAGAGTAAGCGTGTCAAAGATTTGGTGACTGAAGCATCACAAAAATTTGGGGAGCGCGTAGAGATAACGAAGTTTGCACGTTTCTCTGCTCGGTAATTCCGTACTACTCTCTACGATATGATTCTTGTGGTAGCTATCGTTATCTCAGGATTTTTGCTCATCGGGTTCTTCCTTCTGACGCTTGCAGAGGCGCGTAGCGGGACGCGCATACTCGCGCCGCTACGCGGCGCGCTCGACCGGGAGGTGGAGCATATGGGGGGCGTACTTCGGAGGGCCGATGTGGGTTCTCTTGTCTTTCATGGGATTCGGGCTGGATGTGAATTTCTAGTACGCACACTAGTTCATGGAGTCCTTTTCCTCGTGCGTTTTATGGAGCGGCTCCTCACACGAGTGGCGCGCGCACTGCGCACCCGCGATGAGATGCTCCTTAGCTCGCGCGCCTTTCTCTCTTCCTGGATTTCCCGCGCCAAGCGTCGATTCTCAAAGAAAGAGGATGATTTGGTAGAATAGGGTAGTGTAGAAACTACGCAGTTTCTACGGTGTGCCGGAGTAGCTCAGTTGGTAGAGCAACACTTTTGTAAAGTGAAGGTTCGTGGGTTCGAGTCCCACCTCCGGCTCTATGAAAGCCTTTATAAAAATAGTAACATCGTAAGTTACTATTTTCTAGAGCGCTGCTTTCGTCGTTGACGCACTCTTGAAGAGCTCCTTAGGAAACGCTTGCTCGAGTGCCTCAAGGTTGGTAAATCCGTAGGAGTTCTTTCCCTGAATGATAAATGCCGGAAACTGTGGCTCTACTTTCTCGACCGCAATGAGTGTGCGCAGTGCAGCAAGGTCGAGATGGTAGTCAAACGAGTAGACCCGAAGGCTCGGGTACGTCTCACGAAGGTAGGAGAGTGCATGGCCCGCACGGTCGCACTCCTCGCACTCATTGGGAATATTTGAATAAAAGTAGAGCACGACGATGGGCTTTATGCCGCAGGTCTCACGGAGCTTATTGGTAAGGAGGTAATCGCGTATCTGAAGAAGGGTGTAGCGCTCTTTAAGGCGCAGCACCTCCGGGTCGGAGGTCCCTAGTCGCTCCTCAGCCGCGACGAGTCTATCACCAATACCTCCTACTTCTTGCGAGAGGAGCGTGCCTGATTCAATATCCTCGCACGGTGCTTCCTCAAGAAGTGCAAACTGAGTCTCTATGGAGAGTGTATCGGTCGCGAGCTGGTCTTCAATGGCACGGAGCTCCGCCACCCTTTGCGCATTGAGAAGATTTACTGCATAGACGACCGTCGCGAGTATGGCTACGGTAATGAGAAGTGCATAGAGCGCATTACGGGAAAACAAGGTCATAGCTTCTTATTTCCACGAACGGGTATGGCCCACCGCGACATCGGCGACCGAGCGGATGAGCCAGAACGGAGCAACGAGCGCGTAAATGGCGAGATACGCGACTATGCTTACCCCAAGGTGTGCGGGTGTCTTTGAGACCTGTTTGCCGATGATCATAAATCCGACGGAACCGATGAGGGCGATGAGGGAGAGGAGCAGTACCATGG
>JBASFO010000077.1:0-8333 GCA_049653065.1 Minisyncoccia bacterium | reverse complement strand
CACCTTGACGCAACGATAGGAACGGAGGCACGAATACCTCTTGGAGCGATTCACCGCGCAACAGGGGGAAAAGAAGGTATGAAGATTCTCGAAATAACGACTGGGGAACACGATGAAAACGACATAGTGCGCATCGAGGACGACTTTGGACGCTCGTAGCAGCACGCTATACTGTCGGGAGTATGCCCGGTATGGAATTTATCCCGCTCCTCGTTGGATATCTGTTTGCACTTGCCGCAACAGCGCTCTTTGTCTACGGACTCTTCCGCCTCGTGCGGCGACTGGCGATACAAGAGCGACTCATAGAGTTTGCAAAGGCGCTCGGCCTTATCCGCGAACATGGAAATCCTATCCTTGTACCAAGGACCCATGAGTGGGAGGCGGGGGGCGTTATGAATCCCGCAGCAGTTGAAGCCGGTGGGCGCGTGCACCTTTTCTATAGAGCGGTCGGGGGTGATGGGGTTTCCCGAATCGGCTACGCGTCAAGCGCCGATGGCGCACGCTTTGATGAGAGACTTCCCTATCCGGTATTCGCGCTCGCAGGAGTCCCGCCTGATGCTGAGTCTTTTGCGCGGCACTCGGGCCTTATGGCGTCCGGGGGTTCTTTTGCAGGAGTTGAAGACCCGCGCGCAGTCATCATCAATGATACGATGCATCTCACCTTTAATGCGTTCGCCGGCTGGAATTCGCTCCGAATTGGACTCACTACTATAAAAGTGGGTGACCTCCTCACTAAACGTTGGAAGTGGACCCCGCCGGTATTTCTCTCCTCACGGGGCGAAGTGCAAAAGAGCTGGATGCTCTTCCCAGAAAAAGTAGAAGGGAGATTTGCCGTCCTCCATAGTCTTCACTCGGGCTCGCGCGAGAAGGTGTTGGTCGACTACGTCGACGAGTTACGCGACAACACGGGGATCAAAAGTCCCTACTACCCTTCAGAAAATCAATCAGTATGGGACGCGAGGCTCCGCGGCGCAGGCCCCCCACCGATAAAAACAAAAAAAGGCTGGCTCCTCCTCTACCATGCAAATGACGCGCGCGAACCAAGCCGCTACAAACTAGGCGCTCTATTGCTTGATCTTCTTGACCCGCGGAAGGTTATTGCCCGCGCGCCTGTACCCGTACTCTCGCCCGACGCGCCGTATGAAAACGGCGGTAAGCCCGGAATCGTGTATGCGTGCGGCGCAGTAACGCGCGGAGATACCCTCCACGTGTACTACGGTGGCGGCGACTCGGTCGTATGTGCTGCAAAGACATCCCTGTCTTCGCTCCTCGCTAAGCTCCTGCCGCTTTCCTCGCGCTATCAGACAATTAGAGAGCCTGTTCTTGCCTAACAGAGTATGTTTACTGTACGCCGCCACAAAGAAAACCCTCTGCTCTCGCCACGGCGCGAATACCCCTGGCAGGCACAGGGTGCGTTTAATCCCTCGACTATACGGAGCGCCGAGGGGAAGCTTCGTATGTACTACCGGGCACTCGCAAACCCCGCAACTCTCATTGCACCGTTTGCACCCCAGTCAACTATCGGGATGGCGGAATCAGACGACGGGGTTCATTTTCATTCAGAGCGCCAGGTGATCACTCCCAAAGAAGCGTGGGAGGCCTTTGGATGCGAAGACCCGCGGGCGACCGTGATCGATGGAGTTACGTACCTCTCCTATACTGCGCTTGGCGGCTACCCGTACAGCGCAGAAAATATCCGTCCCGCTCTAGCGATTGCGCACGACGGCGAGCACTTTGAGGAGCGTCACCTTCTCACACCCTTTAATGCAAAAGCGTTTACTCTTTTTGGAGAAAAGGTAGAGGGAAAATATGCAGCATTTCTCTCGGTACATACCGATGCGCCACCGACTCGCGTCTGCTTGGCGCTCGCCGACAAGATAGAAGACTTTTGGTCAACGGAATACTGGTCTGCCTGGTACCAGAATTGGGAGAAGCACGCGCTTACGCTCACCCGCAGCGAGCACGATCATGTAGAGGCAGGCGCAGTGCCTCTTAAGACCGAGCGAGGGTGGCTGTTCTTTTATTCCTACATCGTGAACTATTTTGGCGGCGGCACCCGAGTTTTTGGAGTTGAGGCAGCGCTTCTTGACTCCAAAGATCCGCTTCAAATCCTCGGTCGCTCCTATCCGTTTCTTGTCCCCGAAGAAATTTATGAGCGCTATGGTGTCGTGCCTGACATTGTCTTCCCGACAAGCGTGCTTGAGAATAGAGACGGGACGCTCGACCTCTATTACGGCGCCGCAGATACTACCTGCGCCAAGGCGACACTACGCACGAGAGACCTTATAGACACCATAGACCGCACCGCCTCTCCCCTCTTCATCCGGGCGCTTGAAAATCCGATACTCTCCCCTATTCGTGAACATGCATTTGAATCAAAGCTGGTCTTCAATCCCGCTGCGATAGATCTTGAAGGTTCAGTCCATATCCTCTATCGGGCCATGGGTGCTGACAACACTTCTTCGGTGGGCTATGCACGAAGCTCTGACGGCGTCAGGATTGACGAGCGTTTGCCAGTGCCTATCTACGGCCCGCGTGCAGAGTTTGAAATGAAAAAAGGAAAACCAGATGGTAATTCAGGGTGCGAAGACCCGCGCGCCGTAGTAATAGATGGTCGTGTGTATATGACCTATACCGCCTACGACGGCGTGGGGGCCCCGCGCGGCGCCGTGTCCTCGATAGCCGCGGGCGACTTTCTCGCGAAGCGCTTTGAGTCCTGGAGTGCTCCCCTTCTTCTCACTCCCGATTCGGTCGACGATAAAGACCTTGCGCTCCTGCCGACCAAAACCAAAGATGGATTTCTCCTCTATCACCGTGTCTCACATCGCATCTGCGCCGACATACTCCCTGACCTCTCGGGGGGAACGCATGTCTCAAAATGCATTGAAATCATGGGGCCGCGCGAGGGAATGTGGGACGCAGAGAAGGTGGGTATTGCCGCTCCCCCTCTTACCGTTGACGGAGGGTACCTCATGCTCTACCACGGCGTCTCGCACCGAGCGCGCTATCGGGTGGGCGCGGTACTTCTTGACGAGACGGGAACTATAGTGCTCGCGCGAAGTGCTGATCCGGTGTTTGAACCCATCGCGCCCTACGAGCTTGCAGGTGAAGTGAACCATGTGGTCTTTCCCTGCGGCGCGGTGGTGCGCGAGGATACCCTTTTTATGTATTACGGGGGCGCAGACGCGATAGTCGGAGTGGCAACTGCCTCTCTCTCACGCATTCTAGACGCTTTGCGCTAGACTATACCGATCCCATGCCTTTGCCTAAAGTCCTCGCTTGTGATCTTGATAGTACGCTCGCGGAGAGTAAGGCGCAGGTTACTCCGGAGATGGGTGAACTTCTGAAAAGGCTCCTGACACACATACCCGTCGCCATCATGTCTGGAGGTGCATACTTTCAGTTTCAAAGGCAGGTGCTGACCGCCCTCCCCACCGACACGAACCTCCACAATCTCTATCTATTTCCCGTATGCGCCGGGTACTGTTTCAACTATCGCGATAGCGAGTGGAAGCTCATCGATGACCATTCGCTCACGAAAGAAGAAAAGGTAACGATACGGAAGGCACTTCATGAAGCGATGAGGGAAACGGGCTTTGAGGCGCCGCCGGAGAGAGTGTGGGGCGAGCGTATTGAGGATCGAGGAGCGCTCATCGCGTTTTCGGGACTTGGCCAACAAGCTCCCGTAGAGGAGAAAAAGAAGTGGGATCCTGATAAAGCGAAGCGTCGCCCATTGCACGGAGCACTCGTAAAGCGGCTCCCTGAATTTGAGATAAAGATGAATGCAACGACGACTATCGACATCACAAAAAAGGGCATTACGAAAGCCTATGGGGTGCGCAAACTCTCCGAATATACTGGTGTCGCTATCCCCGAGATGCTCTATATAGGCGATGCACTTTTCCCCGGCGGCAACGACGAGGTCGTCAAGGAAACCGGCATCCCCACACGGCAAACGAGCGGCCCTCTCGAGACCGCACGCATCATTGAGGAGATGTTCATGCACGTATAATTACCCCATGGCACTCACGGAAGAACTAAAGCAAAAGCTTGGAGATGGGGTCACGGACAGACCGGAAGAGCGCGCACAGTACAAGCGCGATACAAGTATCTTTGAGCGAATGCCCTCACTCGTGGTGTACCCAAAAGATGCGGACGATGTCGCAACACTGGTACGCGAGGTTGCCGCGGCGAAAGCGCGCGGCGAGGAGGTATCGGTCACTGCGCGCTCAGCGGGCACTGATATGAGTGGCGGACCGCTGACGCGCTCGGTAGTTGCGGTCTTCACGAAGTACATGAATGCGGTCGAGGTGGGAGACGACTCTGCGCAGGTGGAGCCCGGGTGCTACTACCGCGACTTTGAGAAAGCGACACTTGCAAAGGGTCTCCTCCTTCCCTCCTATCCCGCGTCAAAAAGCATCGCAGCCATGGGTGGGATTGTAAACAACAACTCCGGCGGCGAGCGCACCCTTGAATACGGAAAGACCGAAAACTACGTAGTTTCTGTCGACGTGGTGCTCTCCGACGGGACAAAGACAACATTCTCCGCACTTGGTCCCGACGAACTCCTTGAAAAGAAAGAACTCGAGGGTCTTGAGGGCGAGATTTACAAAACGATGAGCGATCTGGTGCTCACGAACCGCAAGGTGATAGAGGCCCACCGCCCGAAGGTGTCGAAAAATTCCGCAGGGTACGCGCTTTGGAATGTGTTTGATAGTGAGCGCGGTACCTTTAACCTTGCAAAGCTTATCTGCGGGGCGCAGGGTACGCTGGCACTCACAACCTCGATGAAGCTCAAGCTCATTCGCCCCCAGGCGTACCGCGCGATGCTTGTCATTTTCCTTAGCGATTTGACTGCTCTCCCGGAAATCGTGAAGCGGGTACTCCGTTCAAACCCCGAGTCGTTTGAATCCTATGACGACCACACCTTCTCGCTTGCAGTGAAATACCTGCCACAGATGCTCTCTCAAATGGGCCTTGTTCGTGCCACGCGTCTCGGACTCTCCTTTGTACCAGAACTACTGATGGCGATTAGTGGTGGTGTCCCCAAGCTCGTGCTGATGGCTGAATTCTCCGAAGATACTGCGGCAGAGGCTTTGAAGAAAGCGCACGAGGCACAGGAGGCCCTCAAAGACATGAATCTACCTACGAGCGTTAAAAGAAACGAGGCGGCGGCGGAGAAATACTGGATCGTACGCCGTGAGTCCTTTGCACTATTGCGCAAGAACCTCAAAGGACTATATGCAGCTCCTTTCATCGATGACTTTGTGGTGCCACCCGACTCATACCCCCTGTTTCTCCCTCGGTTATACAAACTCCTCGGGGAGTACGATCTTATCTACACCATCGCGGGGCACGTAGGCAACGGCAATTTCCACATCATCCCGCTCATGGACCTTTCAAAGGAGGGCGCGCACAAAGTCATCCTTGAGCTCTCTCCGAAGGTGTACGACTTGGTCATGGAGTACGGTGGCTCGACAACAGGAGAGCATAACGACGGCATCATCCGCACCCCGTACCTTTCCCACATGTTTGGCCCCGACATGATGAAACTGTTTGAAGAGACGAAACGCATCTTCGACCCTTTGAATATCTTTAATCCGGGTAAAAAAGTGGGTGGCACCTTTGCCGATATAGAAAACGACATGATCCGGAGCATGTCCTAACACCCTCAGGAATCAACAACCCGCCGCAAGCGGACGGGATAAGGGCTGCGCCAATATAGTAACATCGTATGTTACTATATTCCTTTGGCGGAGAGAGGAGTGTACGTAATCCACAGAGGCCTCGCTACCATTGCTTTCCCGGCGAGTGTGTGGGATTATGCCCTTAACTCGCAGGTGGCAGGAGCTACGGCCTCAAATCCAAAGTGTTCGGTATCGGCGAGGATAATCAATCATATAGAGTTTGTACGAAATCGATAAGATCCAAGGCATGGAGCTGAGCATTCTCTAGGCGTATTTCTGATACGAAGAAAGAATGCGAGAGGCTCCATAACGCCGGAGCTTGCGATTTCGGACGAACTCTCTCACACATGGCAAATAATAAACTGTACGTCGGTGGCATCCCCTACCGAACGACCGAGGACGAGCTTCGCACCGCCTTTGAAGAGGCAGGACAGGTTTCGTCTGCAAGCATTATCATGGACCGCATGACGGGCCGCTCACGCGGTTTCGGATTCGTCGAAATGGTCGACGAGGCGGCAGCTCAAGCTGCTATCGACCGTTGGGACGGGAAAGAAATGGATGGGCGCATGCTCTCCGTTTCCTTTGCACGTCCCCAGGGCGAGCGCCCTGCGGGAGACCGTGGTGGTCGCGGCGGCTTTGGCGGCGGCAACCGAGGTGGTGGCTACGGCGGCGGAGGTGACCGCGGTGGCTACGGCGGCGGCTACTAAGCTCCTGCTTTGCAAAGAAAACTCCCGGCCTCCTGCCGGGAGTTTTCTTTTAGTAAATAACTGGGACGTTACGAAGAAAAGTATATGGATTAGATACTAGCCGCAGGTACTGGTCGAACCTGTAGGATTTGCACTTCCGAGTACGTCGCGCTTCTTCCCTTCCGCGTGCCAGCCAATTAAGTTTGAGAATACCTGGAATACGGAGGCGACTCCGGCGAGCGCGAGGATGAGAATGATGGGCCAGGCGTAGGGGGTCGCATAGTAGAAGAACACAACGAAAAACGAGAACCAGAGTCCGATGCACCAGGGGCAGGATACGAGCGCGCTCATCGTGCCCACAAAGCTTCCGGGCTTACCAGTCGCAAGAGCATCACGCACGAATCTAAAGATAATGTCGTAGGAGACGAGACGCACGAGACGGAAGATGGCGAGCGCCATCAAGAGGAAATCGCCAATGCCTACCCCGCGATAGAATAGATTCTTTGTGAGGAGGTGGTCGACGCCGGAGAGGACGAGCCCACCAAAGAAAAGTGCGAACACGACATTCCAGAATGCGGATTTGGTGCTATTCATGGTAGAAGTGTAACACCCTTTTCCTATGACCCCAGACCCGAGAGATGTGGACGCCCTGGTGCGTGAGAAATATGGAAATGATCGCGCGGCCGAGGGCCTCTTGGAGGATCTCGCGCGGCTCGCCGCAGGCGAGCCACTTGCCTATGTCATAGGTCACATCCCCTTTCTGGGACTCTCACTAATGCTTGACTCGCACCCCCTCATCCCCCGCCCCGAGACTGAGTGGTGGACCGAACTACTGATTGCCCATCTTCAAGGAAAAAACAGTACCATATATGGTACTGTCCAACCGCCCAGTGTTCGGGTTCTTGATCTTTGTGCGGGCTCGGGTGCCATAGGACTTTCTGTACTGCGCCACTGTAAAAGCGCACAGGTATCTTTCAGTGAACTCGTTCCCGAGCATGCAGCGCTTATTAAGAAGAACATTGCACGAAATAATCTCGATGCATCCCACGCAACGATACATACGGGAGACCTGTTCGAGCCTTTTTCGCATACCCGCACCCCCATCCACTCGCGCCTCTTTTCCGTAATCGCCACAAACCCTCCCTACATCCCGAATGATCGAGTGCTCGAGAAATCAGTCACAGAGTTTGAACCACACGAAGCGCTCTTTGGAGGGGAGGACGGCCTCTCCCTGATCCGACGAATCATCGAAGAGGCGCCCCGGTATCTTCAGATGGGCGGAGAGCTCTGGATGGAATGCGATAGTACCACTATAGAGGAAGCAGCAAAGCTCGCCCGCGCGCATGGCGCGCATGATACGAAGATACACACTGATCAATACACTCGCCCCCGCCTCCTTGTGGCATACTGGTAGAGCGTGCCGAAAGTGCTCATATGCTTTGTGGAAGAGCCTCTGGTTTCCTCCGCCGTATAAGAAATACGTCTGCAGAAACCTTGGCTCCGCGCCTCGCATCTGACGCACTTTCGAAACGCCCAAACTTCTTTTTCATGCCTCCTCAAGGAATACAATCATTCGCTCCTTCGGTACCCAATTTCTCACTGTTTTCTGCGATACATACCGAAGGAGCAATTGCAGTCATCATCACGCTCGTATTTATCTGGTGGGCCGTTTTCACGCTCGTCGTCTGCTACCACTGGTTCCGTTTTGGTCGAGAATCCTGGCTTGCCGTTCCGTCGGTTGCACTGCATGTAGCGATATCGGGGTGGATATTTGTATTTGCCACCGGCGGCTTCCATTAGCAGAGTATATGCGTACACACCACATCTCCTTCGTCGCGGGCCCCCCCTCATCACTTCGTTGTATCTCAAATACGCCTTCGTTCTTCGCCTTCCCGCTCCTCGGATATGCGGCGTTATCCGCACATCCTCTGTCGCGCATGTCTAGGAATTTCATCTCCCT
>JBASFO010000076.1:0-8819 GCA_049653065.1 Minisyncoccia bacterium | reverse complement strand
CTTCATACACGATAGTATGGTTGATACATCGAAAGTAGCGCGGAGGAGTGGCAGAGTGGTCGAATGCGCCGGTTTCGAAAACCGGTGTGCCGCAAGGTACCGTGAGTTCGAATCTCACCTCCTCCGCACTACAGTTGATGACTCTAGGAAAAATATCTAACGGGGTGAAAATCTCACCGCTTCCTCAGAATTGAGTATAGGTGTTGTGCGTTCCTCCCGCGGCCATCGCCGCGACATATACCGCTAAATACCGGAAATATCAGGATGCTTGTAATGAGGTTCCCGAAGCGTAGTAGAATAGGGGGATGAAAGTTCCGGAGGGCAGGCCCCTTATTCATAGGGAGAGCGAAGAACCTATAGGCGGAGGCGACCAGGCGCTTGCCGCTGCAGTCGCGCGAGCGCAACTTAAGGAGGCACTAGAGAGGTACCAAGCCGGACAGGGAAGGGAAGGGTAATACGTTTTCTTGAACGATACGTTCCTAAGATATGGATAAGCCGCGCGCGTACTGCAAGGAGTGTGGTGGCGATGCAGTTCCGCACCGCCTCACGTATATAACGGTGGGCCTTGATGAGACCCTGCGGCCTCTTTTCTCTCCCGGGCCCCTGATGCGTTCTTTTATGCGGTGGCTCTACACTCTTGAGCGATACCTCACACCCGCACTACTTTCGTTTCTCATTCAGATTGGCGCCGCAAAGATAGTAACGGAACCGGACGAGAAGACTCTGCTTCTTGCGAAGATGCTCTGGGAAGAGGCGCCGAAGCGGGGGATCGCCGTACAGGAGATCCGGATATTTGATCTGGCGCGGAATCTCTTTCTCGCGACTTTTTCAAAGGGGAAGCGCATTGCCTATGAGGGCATCCCTATTCCGCCTGAGGGACTTGCACAGGCCTGGTGGATGGATAACAAGGCAGAAATGAAACGACGCTTTCGAAAGATGGGCTTTCCGATTGCGGCAGGTGGTGAGGCACTCACGGACGAAGGCGCCCTCCGCGTCTTTAAAAGAATTGAGTCACCGGCGATAGTAAAACCCTACTCGGGTTCTGCTTCAAGACACACGACGCTCCACATCCGGTCTGACGCAGAGCTCGTGCGCGCGGCGCACGTAGCGCGACAGGTAGCGCCACTCGCCCTTATCGAGGAAGAGCTCGTGGGCCCTGTCTACCGAGCGACGGTCGTGGGAGGAAAATTGTCTGCAACGCTCCGGCGCGACCCTCCGCACGTGATGGGAGACGGTACGCATACTATTGCGGAGCTTGTGGAAGATGCGAATAAGAATCCTGCGCGCGGTGGTCCGTATTTTCACAAAATAAAATTAGATGAAGCTGCGCGTCAGGAACTCCGCTACCAGGGACTCTCGAGCGACTCGGTACCCGAGAAGGGAAGGAGAGTGACGCTCCATCAAAAAGTGAATTGGTCGGTAGGGGGAACAACGGCGGACGTCTCGGACGCGGTGCATCCTGAAAATCGTGCGCTCTTTGAGGAAGTCGCAAACGTACTGAAGGCACCTGTAGTCGGGTTTGATTTCATCATCGGGGACCTAGGACGCTCCTATAAAGAGCAGAAGCGCTGCGGCTTTATAGAAGCAAACAGTATGCCGTTTTTCGACAATCACCATCTTCCGTTTGAGGGTGCGCCTCAAAATGTCGCCGGCGCTATCTGGGCGCAGGTAGAACCAACATAGTTTACGAATCCTTGTCAAGTTCTCGGGCTGCCGAGATTTCTTGTGGTAGGGGAGAGGGGAAGTGTGGATAACTATCGCCGTTGTTCTGGAAATTGGTAAGCGGCTACCGGGTCTTAATCCACTGATAAATATCTTCGAGCGCCTTTACGGCGTCGCCCGCGGCTATATTGTTTTGGTGGTATAACTCATCTGTACAATCCCCAGCCGCCCAGACGCCCTCCAGTACTTTATTTGCATCGTTACGGGGCTCAGGTGCATCGGTCACCGTGCCAGCACGTACGGCTCCTTCAGCGCCTTCCCCGTGCCTCGCATCCGAAGCACTGGCGGGCGCCTCTCGATTCGCTTGATACGTGCGCTGGTTTCGGGGATCTGCGACTACCCTTCCGACTGCGTCGAGTTTCACCAGATCTTTTGCAAAATCAGTGCTTGGGATCACTCCCACCTCGACGAAAATACCAGTTACCGGTAGTTCTGTTTGCTCTTTGGTATCAAGATTCTCGACCACAAGACCGGTGACAAATTTCTCTCCCTTGACCGCAACGGGCGCATGCGCCGGGAGCGCCTTCATATTTGGGTGCGCGAGCACCTTTTCGACGGTAATAGCGTCTGCTTTGAAGTGGTGGCGACGATGAAGCAGCGTAACGGATTTCGCGTAAGCCAGAAGCTGGGCCGCTGTCTCAAAGCCCGCGTTGCCGCCACCCACGACCACCACATCCTGCCCCGCAAAGAGAGGACCATCGCAAGAGGCGCAGTAGGTGAGGCCTTTGTGTTCAAACTCTGCCGCACCGGGCACCTCAAGCTTTCTCCGGGCTGCGCCGGAGGCTATGAGTACCGCTCTTGCCTCATACGACTTCCCTGTCGCGCTTGTTGCTTTGAACCCGCCCTCTATCCCCTCAAGCTTTGCAACTCGCTCTCCGAGCACCATTTCGAGCTTGTCTGCTTTATACGCCTCAAGGTGTGCTTTTAAATCCTCGGCGAGCTTTGACCCTGGAATGTTGACCGTACCAATCCAGTTTTGGATGCCATCTGACACGACGGACTGCCCACCAATCTCCTCAGCAATAAGAACACTTTGTAAATGTTTGCGTGCGGCATAGACGCCCGCCGCAACCCCAGCGGGTCCCCCGCCGATGATTATCAAATCTTTCATATGCGAGCAAGTATACCTTATGCAATCTACCAAGCTCCTCTCGTGCTTTATTGGCCCCGGACACAATACTCCCACAGCTCCGCGGCGGGGTGCAATGGCCGAAGAGTAACCATGAGCGGCCAAGGCCTGGATCCTTATAGAGCAAAACACCCTAGTGGTTGTGCGCCAATACCCCGTCAGCTCTGCTGCGGGGATGGCGACACAGCCGGTTTTATTTTTTATTGCGGCGAAGGAATGACGGTATCACTCCAAAACTATCCTCCTCCTCTACCACTGGCTTAGGCGGCTCTACCCCCTTGCCGCTTTTTGCGGTGACGACTGGCTCAGGTCGCTCCTCTTTTCTCTCTGATTCTCCCTTCCCCATTTCGTTATAAATCTTGCCGCGCGCTTCTACTTGCTCGGTTTTTGGCATCGAGAAGAGCGATGAGCGCTCCATGCCGGCAGGCGCGTCGGAGGCGCCCTCAGGGAATCCCGTTGCAATCACAATGATGCGGATCTGGCCCTTCTTCAGCTTCTCGTCTCGCATGATACCGAAGATAATCTTTGCGGACTTGTCGACCGATTCACCTATGACCTTTGCAGCGTCCTGGACCTCAAGGATCCCGAGATCCTCGTGCCCTGCGACGACAAAGAGAATGCCGCGAGCGCCGTTTATCGATACATCAAGAAGCGGAGAGTTCACCGCCGCTGCCGCCGCTACCTTTGCACGGTTCTCGCCCTCGGCAATACCAATACCCATGAGCGCGGGTCCTGCGCCTTCCATGATGGCTTTGATGTCGTTAAAGTCGGTGTTGATTTCACCAGGAGTGGTGATGATGTCGGAGACACCCTCGACTGCTTGGCGCAGGATTTCATCACACAGGGCAAACGCATTCTTTGCGGTGGTCGTCGCTTCTACGATAGAGAGGAGCTTGTCGTTGGGGATGACGAGAAAAGCATCAACCTCTTTTTTGAGTTCTCCGAGACCACGATCGGCGATGTCTTTGCGCTGTGCGCCCTCAAACGCAAACGGGCGAGTGACTACAGCGACGGTAAGTGCTCCGAGTTCCTTTGCAATTTTTGCAACCACAGAGGAAGCGCCCGTGCCAGTGCCACCGCCCATTCCACAGGTGATAAATACCATGTCTGAGCCTTGGAGTGCCTCTTGAATTTCCTGACGCGTCTCCTCCGCCGCGCGGCGACCAAGATCCGGATTCATGCCGGCGCCAAGACCCCTCGTGAGGTTTTTGCCAATATGAATCTTTCGCTTCGCCAATGAGCGATGTAGATCCTGTGCATCGGTATTAACTGCGATAAACTCAACTCCTTTTACCTTGGAGTTGATCATGTGATTCACCGCATTTACTCCAGAACCACCGACGCCAACCACGCGGATGCGCGCAAACGTCTCTATATCAGGTACGACCCGCTTTGACATATAATTGTATAAAGAAAAGTGCCCATAATTGTGCCCTGCCCGAACCGTCTCACCATCATACCTCTCGTCAAGGAGGGTGCAAATCGTTGACAGGAGTATCTGTTCGTGGCCTCGAAATTTCCGAGAAAATCTTTGTGCCTACTGTTACGGAAGAAACTGACGCAGGAATTTCTGGAGTGATTTGCCTGCGCCCGAAAACACACTGTGTCGGGGTGTACTCATGTCCCCCGTAAGACCCCAGAGTGCGAGTCCATAGGCGACCGCCCATGTCGCGTCGCGAATTTTCGCATCGGGGGGGACCTGGAGATCCGCAATACGTGAGGGCAAGGAAAGTGAACTCTTGGCGATGTCGGATAGTGAGCCTTGTCCTGAGGCTCCTCCCGAGAGGATGATGCCTGCAGGAAGCCCGCCTCGTTTTCCGAGCACTTTCAGGTGTTTGTCGACGAGATCAAACATGGCGCGGAAGCGCGCCGAAACTATATCGTCTACTTTTTTCTTCGGATACATGGCCCCTCCGAGTCGTCCCATCTTGATACGCTCAGCGTCTTCAAGCGAGACACGAAACCCGAGCGCAAGCTCGTCGGTAACGGAGGCTCCGCCCGCGGGAAATACTTTTACCGAGAGCGGCACATTTTCGTCGTACACCACGATGGAAAGTGTCTCAGCGCCTATGTTTGCAAGCACGCACCCTTTCATCTTTTGGTCTTTTGAGAGGGTGACGTAGGAGCCCGCCAAGGGAGATGCCATGCAGTCTATGACCTCAACATCTGCGGCTTCGACCGCCGCAGTCATAGCTTCCGCATGACTCTCAAGACAGGTGATGAAAAGATAGTCTCCCGAGAGTTGTGTACCCTTCATGCCCACGGGGTCGCCGAGCGCCCGGGTGCCGTCTATACGAAAAGAGATAGGGATTTCATGGAGAATGCGTCGGTTGGTGAAAAAAGGTTCTGCAGTGATACGCGCCGCCTCGAGAGCCTTCTCGAGATCAAGATCGGTTATTTCCGCGTCTGCGCGCGAGATGGTCACTTCTCCCGTCGCCCGTGCCTCATCAAGAGAAATACCCCCTATCGCAAGGAAGGCACTTTTTATCCCAATCCGCGCCGCGCTTTCCGCCTGGCGGCGGGCCGTGCGCACCGAGGCAGCCACATCCTCTGCGTCGACCACATAGCCGTGTCGGAGTCCCGCGGAAGGCGCAAGTCCGGTGCCAATAATGCGAACGCCTTTCGGTGCGCCTTTTCCTTCTCCCGACACCTCCTCGACGATGACTACCTTCGTCTGATGAGTGCCGATGTCTATGCCGGTAGCGATGCGTCGTGCCATTTCTAATAGATAGTAGGGTACTAAGTAACAAAGCGGGATAGAAGCTCCCGCTCCCTACGCTCCATTGTAGGCCCGTGTGGCATTCCTTTCAAATGGAGACATCCGTGGATAAACAAATAGAGGCAATAGGTTTTCGGGGTGAGGGCGTAGGCAGGAGCTTCTCGTGCAAGCGTATCAAGGCATATAAGTATTTCTCCGGAGTTTTTGCCTGTTTGATATGACAAGACATTGGGCGCGTATGATTTTCCCCGCAGTGTTTTGTTGAGACTCTTGGCACGCTTTGTACCGACGAACACGAGCGAGAGGTTCCAACCAGGAAGAATCTTTTCTGACACTCTCGCATAGGGATGACGGGGCGTCGCGCGCCTTGTCATATTTCGGACATCGAGCAACGATGCCATTTTCTCCTGCGGCTATTTACGTCCGCGCTTTGCGCGAGGCGCAGACAGGTCAATCTTGCCGAGCTTTACGTCCTCTTGGAACTTCATACTACGTGCTGAGCGAACCATGGCGCGCATATGATCTACGTTCTTAGACTTTTGGCGCGCATAGTAGCGGCGCTTTCGGAGCATGCGCACGAGATTTAATCCCTGCGTGCGGCGGGAGAAGCGACGAATGAGGGACGCGGAACTTTCGTTTTTACCGCGACGAACCTCTACGCGTGTTGCGTTTACCATTGTGAAGATGACTCTAGCATGACGCTTCGCCTCAGGCAACTGCTTTGAGCTGGTCGACAAGGGAATCAAACGGAATAAAGGTCTCGGTATGGGTCGCGCGCTCACGAAGGATTACTGAGCGCTCGAGCGCTTCTTTGCGGCCCATGATGAGGAGAAAGCGCGGATTATGCTCATCAGCAAGACGCATCTGCTCAGTCAGGGATTCAATGCCAAGTACCTGGGTCATGGGGATGCGGGCGCGCCGCAGCATATCAGTCATTTTCATACTCTCGCGCTTTGCCTCGTCTCCTATATGTACAAAGACAAATCGCGGTCCCTGCTTTTCTTTCACGGGAGGAATGACTGAGCGGGATTCAGTTGAGACTTTTAGTACCACTCCAACCGAGGAAGGTGCTCCCTTAAAGAAGTGGCGCGCCAGATCGCTGTAGCGCGAACCCCATGCGTGTACGCGCTCACCCGCGCGTATCTCAAAACAGGTTTCGTGCCATACACCGGCCTTTGAAAAGAGCAGGGGTGCGAGCTCATACGGAGTGTCGGTTGATTCGAGGTATTCAAGGACACTTTCAAAATGTTTGCGGCTCGCTTCTGAAAGGTGGTCTGTGGGCGAGGGCAGCCCCTCCTCTCCTTCAGTACCAACGAGGAGTTCCGCAGCAGCAAGCACGTCTTTTTTTGCGCACTCGAGGCTCTCGGGCGGAAGCACGGCGCTCCGCTTTCTAAAAAATGAGGTGAGTTCACGCGCGAGTCTGCCGCGCGTCTCTTTATCGCCCATAGAATTTACGCGTACCACTGCTTCGGTCTTCGTGATGTCGGAGGTAAGAGAGCGAACCGCACGCATGAGTACGGCGTCCGCAATAGCGCGACTGGCTCCGAGCGCATGGAACTGGAACACGATGTGCTTTGGAGCGGGACGGCCCTCGGTCGCATTGGTGTGCCAGAGAAAGAGGGGGCGCGTAAGGGGAGAAAACCCCTGATCGCGTACACGCTTAAGGAATCCCACTACTTCGCGCGCGAAGGGATCGAGTGTGTCGAGGGAGAGGGAGTCAGGAAGCGGGGCATTCCCCTTTTGCTTCCCTTTTCCAAACGAGGCGAGCGAGCGAAATCCGTGGTAGGTACCAATGGCGTGCGCGCGTCGCAGCATCTCGTTTGGTTCGAGAAGTTCCATGCTTAGGGTGCGTACTCCGTTTTTCCAGGGAAGAAACCGGCATGCGCAGTGGGGAATACTCGTAGAAGCGCGCGACCCATAATATCCTCTCTCGGGAGCGGTCCCCACACGCGAGAGTCGGAGGAGCGCGGGCGATTGTCTCCCATCACAAAATAGTGTTCTTTTCCGAGCGTTGTTTCTGGTGCGTAGGTCGCGTCTTCATTTATTACGTAGGGTTCAGAAAGGGAAATCACTTGGCTGTCCGCGCCCGTGATTTCCACCACTCCCTCTTTGATGCGAACGGTTTCCCCAGGGAGACCTATGATGCGCTTAATGTAGAAAATAGAAGGATTTCCCGGATAGCGAAAGACAATGACGTCGCCGCGCTTTGGGTCTTCGAGTCGATACGTGAATTCGTCAATAATGAGGTAGTCTGAATCCGAAAACGTGGGGACCATAGACTCCCCTTCGACAATAAAGGGTTGCGCAACGAACGCGCGGATAGGGAGCACAATGAGCACAGCGAGAAAAACGAGGATCGCAATCTCACGAAGTGCTTTCATTGGGAACCATTGTAATCATATAAATCGCTACGTCAACGTCGCGCTCGCCAACACGCAAAAATAGTATTATACGATGTTACTATATTCTCAAATTTTCCTCGCGAGGATGGAAACCGAAGGAATACGTTGGCAGTTACTGTCAAAAGCAAGGGACGATAGACCTTGATGAGTGCTTTAAGGAAGGAAGAGCCGGTCGTGATACGATGACGCAGATGGCGTATGTACTAGTGGGACTCGGGAATCCCGGGAAGGAGTATGAGAAAACGCGGCATAACGCGGGAAGGGCAGTTGCCGAGGCTTTTGCGAAGGCACACGACTTCCCTGCTTTTGCCCTGAAGAAGAACGCAGAGGCGCTCGTATCAGAGGGAGTGATAGCGGGTGAGAAGGTCATCATCGCACTTCCCGAAACCATGATGAATCGTTCGGGGCGTACCGCGGCTGCGCTTATAAAGAGCGTAAAGGCCGCCGGAAAACTCCTCGTCATCCACGACGAGCTTGATCTTCCGCTTGGTGCACTCAAAATGGTGTTTGGGAGAAACTCGGGCGGGCACAAGGGAGTAGAAAGTATTATGCGTGCGATAAAAACCAAGGACTTTGCACGCATACGCATCGGCGTCTCGGGTGCAGGGAAGAAGAATCAGGCGAAGAAACCCTCGGGCGAGGAGAAGATACTGAAGCACGTACTTGGGAAATTCCGCGAAGCGGAAGAGGCCGTATTCAAAAAGGCCGTGAAGAAGGCCGTACTTGCCGCAAGCGTTTTCGTCGAGGAAGGGATTGAACAAGCCACACAGGTCGCCAATACACGCTCCTAAAACGTTTGAGTTTACCCGCGTCGTCGGGCATACTGATAGGAAATGCAGTTAGGATT
>JBASFO010000075.1:0-4395 GCA_049653065.1 Minisyncoccia bacterium | reverse complement strand
GGTGTGTATCTCCTACTTGTATCGTGCCGCTTCCCTCAATAACACGCCAAAACTCTTCGCGTTTCGTGTGTTTTTGTAAGGAGAAACGTTTTCCCGCATCCACTCGAAGTATCTTTACGGTCGCAGTTTGATTCTCGACGATGCGCTCAAACCCGCCCCATGGACGCTCTTCGCAGTAGTAACCAGGTAAGCAGGTAAGACTCATACGATGACTCTATCATATCCGTACCATACACTTCTGCCAGGAAATTGCCTCCTGTAGATTTCATGGTACTGTACTGTCCACGCTACGATTAGGCGTAGCAAAAGAAAGGTAGGTCCTTTGATGGATCAACAAAAAAAGGGTTATATGCAGCTCGGCATTGTGATCGCCGCGCTCTTCCTTCTCGTCATCATCGTGCGTTCAATGCTCGGTGCGTGGGGCCCCTCCTCGCTCGACTGCGGACAGGGCTACGATGCGCCGATCGAGAGATGCGAGACGACTGACAGCTGAAAATGCACAAAACGTCCCGTACCCTGAGAGGCTGCGTCTCGCAGCCTCTTTTTTATACGGTGTGGAACCCAAGTAGCGAGTATGGAGGCCCCTATGAGGCACGATCAAGCGTCCGGAGATACCGTTCACATATACGCTCTATCTTTTTTGAGAGTCGTGTACCAAAGAAATCGCGTAGCGCAAGCGTATGCATCCCTTCTAGTACACCTCCTCTAGGCTGCCATGTGCCGTTTTCATTTTTTTCCCACGCTTTGCGAGAGGTAACAAATACACCATGGGCAAGAACTGGTGCGATGACACGTTCGGGATGCGCTTCAGGGAAGGTAATGCCAATAACTCCTTTTGCAGTCATTGCAGGTACGTCATTTGATCCGTCTCCAAACATAGAAATGCGTATGATCGGTGCACCACTCCACACCTGACGCACCATTTTAGGCAAGGTGGATTTGTCTATAGGTTTGCTTTGGTAAAGTCGTACCACATCCACTGCACCGTCCGGGTGCGGATGGAGTACATGCAGGTGCAATTTATGTCTCTTGATGAGTTGGTTTAGATACTCATACATAAGTTCTCGGTCCGTGCCGCCCGAAAACTCGTAGCGATGTTTTACAAACTCGGGTTCCGTGAACAGAGTAAGGACAATGTCTTGTTTGCCTCCTTCTACCGCAACATTATAAATTTCTTTGCCGACAGGTACAGGGCGCACGCCCTCATCATCGGCTGTAAGGGCAAGTAGGTGACGCAACTTCAAAATATCCTTACGATGTCCGCCAAAAATAAACTGATCGCCACCGAGTATTTGCATTACAGCGCCGTTATTGGCGATGACGTAGCGCGAACCGATGCGTGCTGCTTCCGTCTCAAGATAGGAAACTGATTTCCCAGAATTAAGCACAATCTCAATTTGTGGTAGTTTTTGTAGATCTTTTAGGAATTTCTCGTATATACCGGTCAATTTATGATTTGGTGCAGCGACCGTCCCGTCCATGTCAACTGAGACAAGAAAGAGGGGATTTGCGCCTTTATGCATCAAGATACTATAGCATTCTCACGTATCTCTCGAATTCCATTCCCAACACTTGACAGGCGGCATCAATTATGTATAATATATGCACAGGGATGGAGGCCCTGAGAAATGACTTCAACTGTAAATAGTGTGTTCGTCGCTCTTGCCGTTGCCGGCTTGGGCCTAGCGCTTCTGGCGCTAGAAGGACCCTCCTTCGACTCACTTACTATCGCGTGGGTGGGCGTCGGGGGCGGCATCTATCTCCTGTATCACGCCTTCGGGCGTCGTGCAGGCGTCGCCGCACTGCTCCTCTTCAGCGCGATCGTGCCGTCGCCGTTTTTCGCGGCGATCTGCATGAGATTCATTGCCTGAATAAGGTGATGGAAATGCCGCCGTGCATCCTGAGGGGTGTACGGCGGTTTTTTATACACTACGTCGCATTGTGATACTATTTCTGAAATGTCAGCTCCGGCGATAGAAGTACGAAACGTCAAAAAGACGTACAAGAGGAGTAGTCGCTCTACCGAGGAAGTGCGCGCTCTCTCCGGCGTCTCGCTCACCGTGCCCTCCGGAGAGTTCTTCGCGCTCCTCGGACCAAACGGAGCAGGGAAGACAACACTCATTAGTATACTCACGGGCCTTGTGCAAAAGTCCGAAGGCGAGGTGCGTATAAACGGTATTTCTCTTGACGAGGATCTTGATACCGCCAAGACCTATATAGGAGTGGTGCCGCAGGAAATGAATTTCAGCATCTTTGAGAAAGTAGAAGATATCATCCTCGACCAGGCAGGCTACTACGGTATACCGCGCGCGGAGGCGCGACCCTACTGCCATGAACTCTTGAAAAGTCTTGGCTTGTGGGAGAAGCGCCATGAGAAGAGTCAGAATCTCTCAGGTGGCATGAAGCGGCGGCTTATGATTGCGCGCGCGCTCATACATAAACCCACCATTCTTTTACTTGATGAGCCGACGGCGGGGGTGGACGTGGAGCTCCGCCGGGGTATGTGGGAGTTTTTGAAGAGGCTCTCGGGCGAGGGTACCACCATCCTACTTACGACTCACTACCTCGAAGAAGCCGAGCAGCTCTCAAATCACGTTGCTATTATAAATAAAGGAATGGTGGTGGTCGACGAGCCTACGCAAGACCTTCTCGCGCGCCACGGCAACAAAAAGCTCGAAGACATCTTTCTCGAACTTATCGATACTGATTCGAGGAGCCGGGCGGTCGTATAAGAACTATGCAAAGCTTTCTGAAAATCGATGAGATGCGAGGCGCGGAGCACAAGCTCTCGCAGGCGTATTCTGTATACAACGGAGAGAGCCGGGCGGCTCCGCACCAAAACAGCTCGAGGTTTGGAGAAGCGCTCTGTCTATGAAAAATCCTGCGCTTATTGGTTTCTATACCATGGTCCGCAAGGACACCATTCGTATCTTTCGCATCTGGTCGCAGACGCTTCTACCGCCCATCATCACCACGGCACTCTACTTTGCTATCTTTGGCGGATTTATCGGGAGCCAGGTGGACTCTATTGCAGGCTACACCTACATGCAATTTATTATGCCGGGTCTTGTCATGATGACGCTCATCACTTCGGCATACATGAACACGGTTTCTACGTTTTACTTTGCGAAGTTTATTAAGAACATAGAAGAGCTTTTGGTTTCTCCCATGCCCTCGTGGGTTATCATCGCCGGCTTTGTGGCGGGCGGAGTTATGCGCGCGTTTCTCGTTGGTACCCTCGTCGTCATAACCTCACTTTTCTTTACGCAGCTGTCCATCGCGTCGACAGGAATCGTCTTTGCAGCGGCATTTTTGACCGCGTTTCTCTTTTCACTCGCGGGAATCGTCAACGGTTTCTTTGCGAAATCTTTTGATGCCATCTCTATTATTCCGACCTTCGTGCTCACGCCGCTCACGTACCTTGGTGGTGTTTTCTACTCCATTGAACTTTTGCCCGAGCCGTGGCGCTCTCTCTCGCTCTACAATCCCATCCTCTATATGGTAAATGCGTTTCGTTACGGGTTTCTCGGCTTTGCTGACGTAGACATCGGTCTTTCATTTCTTGTGCTCATCGGTCTCACGATACTCTTTTTTGCAATAACATTGTGGCTCTTTATCCGCGGCGCAGGTTTCAAACAATAGAAGGGTCGCTCGGGTACTATAAAACAGGAAGTCGAACTCTCGTCATTTCCGTTATGAAAAAGTGAACGGGCCGCGGGATGAGTATCCGCGGCCCGTCGTAGTTTGTGCTGATCTTCTGAGCGGTCACCATCACCACAGGGGTGGGGTGATACTGATTTCCACGTGGTGATTCTTTAGAAACCATCCGAGTCCGAAGAGGAGTGCAAAGAACAATGGTTTCGTGACCGGCCTCCAATGTCTTCCGCGATTCTGCGAAATGTCAGCGACGATTTCTCGAAGTTCGTGCGAAACATGATACGCGCAGAAAAACACACAGAGTCCGGTGATCCATAGTGGCGCAAACCAGCCGGTCGCTATCGCTATGACCGCAAAGACAAGGAAGAGCAAGGTGTCGTACCCAAATTCTCTCCAATGGAACCAACCAAGTGAGGTATGCATCTTTTTCTCCTTTGCTGCCTCGCTGACGAGCCTACGCCTCGTTTCAAGGCGTGTCAAAGGCGTCGTTTTAGAGCCCCGCTGCGGCCTCGTTTGGCATAGGTCTTGCAGTGCAAGAAAAGGCGTGCCGCAGTGCGTTATCAACATGAAGACGCGAGACACGCCCGGAGGTACAATTGATCTCGTACCCGTGCTCCGCCCGTTGCGGCCGGCCTTCGTGGTCCCCCGGCTCCTCGGACGAATTATCACGCTCGTAATTGCGCCTCACCATGACCCAGATCAAGAAGAGAACTGGCCAGATAGTGGATTTTGCTATCG
>JBASFO010000074.1:0-9512 GCA_049653065.1 Minisyncoccia bacterium | reverse complement strand
ATTCAGGATGCCCGAAGCGGCGTCTCAAAAGTTCAGACAGGGAAGCTAGGTCGTCTTTTTTCTCTACACCTTTTATATTGAAAACGCGATATGACTTCTTTTGGGACACCCCATCTTCGACAACTACCATGACACCAATGGCGTTTGTACCCGAGAGATGTGCTGTGTCATACGCCTCAATCCGCAGACCGGGAGAGTGATTCCCTGCTTCCCTTTCATGCGAATCTCGGATGAGCGAGACATCCTGTACATGAGTAAGCGCAAAAAGCTGTTTGCGTATTGCTGCGGCGTCTTCAAAACGCATGGCTGCAGCAGCGCGCTTCATATCGCGTGCGAGCGTAGTGCGGAGCGTCTTTACCTTTCCTGAGAGAAAAAGAGAAACATTTCGTATCGAGCGTCTGTACGATCTGCGACTTTCATCAATATGGGGACTTCGTAAGTCCCCCTTTGGGTATTGGCCTATCTGCCGATTAAATTCCACCTTTCCTTTGGTAAATCGAGAACCCTCGCCCACTGGCCGTTCGGTATCGTAAAACGGGAAAATGCGTCTGATAAGCCGCAGCGCTTCGCGCAACTGGTATCCGGAAGGAAACGGCCCGTGGACAGCTTTTAACTTGAACCCTCCCGACTTTTTTGTCTTGAAGTCAATGTCTTTGCCGCGGATAGCGAGGACTCGCGGTATCTCCTCGTCGGTAATACAAGCGTAGAGGAAGGTTTTATCGTCTTTTCCTTCTATGTTTGCTTTTGGCTTGTACTTTCTGATAAGCGCAGCCTCCCGCACTAATGCCTCAAGCACGGTGGGCGTCGTTTCGTGCTTGAGGCCGTCCGCCCGCGTGACCATATCCACAATGCGCGGACCGCGGGTCGCGATGAGGTCATCGTCAAAGTAACTGCGTACCCGGTCCCGAAGCGAAGTAGCTTTGCCCACATACAACACCTCTTTAAAGCGGCCCTTCCCGCGGGTAAAAAGATACACGCCCGGACAGTCTGGAAGGTCGTATTTTACTAATTGAGTCCGCTCCATGAATATTGACAGGATACATCATGTATGATACTATGTAAAAGGAATGGATTGTGGGTTTGCGACAGCAAGCAGGCGAGAGCCACCATATACCCAAACCCGCGGCGCTACTGGCAACCCCAATAGCGCCGCTTTTTCTTACATTACGAGAAACCATTATACACAGCCATTGTGGGAGTAGAAGAGAAAAGTCCTATATACTAAGACTTTGGATACACGAAAAGGAGTATACGGTGCTAGAAACTCCCTGGTTCTTCAAAAAGACTGCGCGTCTTGAGTTTATTCTTCGAGCTGAAAAGGTGAAATGGCAGCCCCATGACGGGTATGGTTTTTGGACGAGTCCACGCTACTGGGGAGCTGTCTTTGTCCGCTACTACGGCGAAACTCCAAACGGAAAAGACGACCCCCGCTGGGACAAGATCTTGAAACTTGGGTTTCCAATCACTCGAACGCTGAGGAGTGCTCTGACGCGCTAAATCTTAAAGACGGTGTGCAGACTTCTGCACACCGTCTTACCGCTTACCTAAGCTACGCACAAGGTCAAATCTTGGGAGGCTGTTCAAAGTATTCCGTTCATAAAAACAGTAAGGACCGCCGTTCCCTTTCGGTACTAAGCAGTCCTTTGTGAGGTGTTCGTGCTACGCAGGTACGGGGTCTTTGGCCCAGAACTCTGCCTTGCGTTCGAACGGGAGAGCGTCCCATTCGTCCTTGAGGCGCGAGGCGCCGTAGACGTAGCCAGATCGTTGCGCCGCATGCAGATTACCGGAGCCGGTCCGCATGTTGACGTGCAGAGGCAGTTTCCAGTGCGACCGCATCCCGACGAGGTAGGCAATCGTGTCTTCACACGACGCCGGGCCATAAACGAGTCGTCCGCGCGTATAGTTTTCGCGGTGCTCCTCGTTGGTTTCGTCGACGAGATAGAGGCTGGCCTGCCTTGCCTGCGGCAAGGGACCGGGTGTATCTGGCCCATCATGCATGTCGAGCACGAGCAGAAATTTGTTCATAAGAACATCTCCGTTTGTCTCCCTAGCACCTGCTACAGAGACGTAGGACTATATTAAGCACGAAATATGTATAAGTCAACATCTTGGGGTACTTATCCCCGTTCTCAGGAAGCCCGTGCGAGCAAAAGCACACAAGCAGGCACCGAATTGCGATTCTTTACTTAGTATTCGGATCGCGCAAGCAGCTTACTTTTTCTTTTTGTGCTTTTTGAGTTCCTTATACAAATACGTTGCGGTATGGGTATCTGTTTCGGCAACTTTCTCGGGAGTGCCCTTCGCTACGACTTTTCCGCCACCAGTGCCACCGTCAGGTCCAAAGTCTATAATATGGTCTACTGATTTAATGACATCGAGATTGTGCTCAATGACGACCACGGTATTGCCGCGCCGCACGAGTTCTTGGAGTATATCTATGAGCTTGCGCACGTCTTCGTAGTGAAGCCCCACGGTAGGCTCATCAAGCAGGTACAGCGTCTTCATGGTGATGGGTCGATAGAGCTCAGAGGCAATTTTCACACGCTGCGCTTCCCCGCCGGAGAGGGTTGTCGCGCTCTGCCCGAGCGTCAGATACTCAAGCCCTGTCGCATTCATACTTTGTAAGCGGTCAGAAATGGCAGGGATATCTTTAAAGAATTCTTCCGCTTCTTCGATGGTCATTTGAAGCACCTCGTAAATGTTTTTACCACGATACGTTGCTTCTAAAGTTTCTTTCATAAAACGCGTGCCGTTACAGACATCACAGGTCACGTACACGGTCGGGAGGAAGTGCATTTCAACGGCGATGGTGCCGTTCCCCTGGCACGCTTCACAACGCCCCCCTGCGACGTTAAAGGAAAAGCGACCAGGCTTCCAGCCACGAGCCCTAGCAGTCACCGTCGCCGCGAAAAGATCGCGGATGTGGGTAAACGCTCCGGTGTAGGTCGCGGGGTTAGAGCGTGGGGTACGGCCAATCGGTGACTGGTCTATGAGTACCACCCGGCTCACATACTCGGTTCCCGAGAGCGTTGCGACATGCTCGAGTTTCGCCGTTCTATTAGTAAAGCGCGCCGCAATGTTTTTATGGAGAATATCGTACAAGAATGTTGATTTACCAGAACCTGACACACCCGTAATACCCACGAGTTTCCCGAGCGGGATATCAATATTCTGATTCTTTAGGTTGTGGAGCGTCGCTCCGCGCACTTGTATACTGCCCTTTTCTGCGGTGCGTCGCTCAAGAGGCACCGGTATCGCCGTTTCGCCGCGCAGATACGAAAGAGTCAGCGAACCGCTTTTATTCTTGTCTGCCATAAGGAGCTCGTCGAGCCATCCGGATACCACCACCCTTCCTCCATGTATACCCGCCCCAGGACCAATGTCTACCAGGTAATCAGATGAAAGAATAGTATCTTCATCGTGTTCCACTACCAGAATGGTATTACCGAGCTCTTTTAAGGAAAGGAGGGTCTTAATGAGTCGGTCATTGTCGCGTTGATGGAGGCCGATCGTAGGCTCATCAAGCACATAGAGCGCACCCACAAGCCCCGTACCAAGTTGGGAGGCAAGCCTGATACGCTGCGCTTCCCCACCAGAGAGGGTCGCGGCTGAGCGGTCAAGCGTGAGGTAATCGAGTCCCACGTTCAGCATGAAATCAAGCCGTGAGGTAATTTCTCTAATGATAGGGGCTGCGATGTCCGCGCGCATGGAAGAGAGGTGCAAACCATCCATAAAGTCTTTCGCGTCACGAATGCTCATGTGGGCCACATCCACAATATTCTTTCCAAGCGCCGTATCTTCATTTTTCTTTTTTCCATTATCTTTTCCCTTCAAATACACGCGAAGCGCCTCAGGTCGTAAGCGTTTTCCTTCGCACACGGGACAGGTCTTATCCGAAAACAGCGACTCGGTGCCAAGTCCATTACATGAAGGACAGGCGCCGTACGGGCTATTGAAAGAAAAGAGGCGGGGCTCAACCTCAGGAAACGACGCACCGTCTTCCGGGCATATAAACTTCGCAGAGAGCGTCTCGAGAGTGCCGTCGACGTGACCGAGCTTCACGAGGCCGTCGGTTTGTTTTAAGGCAAGCTCAAGCGCTTCAGAAAGCCGCTCCTTTGCCTGATCCGGAGTACGCTCAAATTCTGAGATAAAGATTGAGTCTACGATGGCGTCTATGCTGTGGCGTTTGTTTCGATCGAGCGCAATCTTTTCTCGAAGAGAATGCGGCTTCCCATCTATCATGACCCGTTCATACCCTTTCCCGAGGAGGTCATAGAGAAGCTGGTAGTATTCACCTTTTCGTCCCACAACGACTGGCGCGTAGACGACTACTTGGGAGCGGTCAAACGTTACGTCCATTACTTTCTCTTTTGGAGAGCCTTTGCGCGATTCAATACGAGAGAGCACTATGCGTATCATTTCATCTTTTGAGAGTCTCTCGATGGGTACATCGTGATGAATACAGTAGGGCTGGCCCGCGCGCGCGTAGAGCACGCGCAGGTAGTCATAAATCTCAGTAACCGTAGCAACAGTGGAGCGCGGATTGTTTGAGCGTGATTTTTGATCTATTGAAATAGCTGGAGAGAGGCCGGTGATTTCGTCGACGTCAGGCTTTTGCATCTGATTCAGAAACTGTCGCGCGTACGCGGAAAGGGACTCCACATAGCGGCGCTGCCCCTCTGCAAAAATAGTGTCGAAGGCAAGTGAGGACTTTCCGGATCCTGAAAGTCCCGTGAGCACGGTCATGGTTCCACGCGGAATATCCACGGAGATGTTTTTGAGGTTATGGGTACGAGCGCCCTTCACCGATATCCAATCTTCACCGGTGAATTGCTCGTGACTATCTGATTTTTGTTTCTTGGTCATAGAAAAAGCCACTATAGAGAATCTCCTGTCCGTGGCGGGACAGGTACAGTATAGAGTCTACGCTACTTCTCTATCCCCTGCTACCACACACCTTCTTTGCACATTTACCCTATGCCGCTTTCTCTGCTAGAACTCTCTGCCCCATTGCATCACTCATCTCGTGTAATTTCTGCAGGAAAGTATTATAAAATCTGTCAAAAGTAACAGGTCCTGCGTTTGCCTCTTTATCAAGAAAAAGAAGGGCTATATTCTTTCCTGTTGATTCAATAATAGCCTCTAAAAATCTCCGACCATCGGCGCCTCCAAATCTTTCGGTCAATAAAGCAAGTTTATGCTCGAGATGCGAACGTGTGCTCGGAGAACACGTTTTGAGGATTTGCTGTACATCACGAGAACCAAAGAAACCTCTCCGAGCCATCTCAAAATCAAAATACACGACTCGTTCATTTTTATAGATAATATTCCTGGACTCACCATCATGTGTTGTGAAGTCGCTATGTAATGCATGGTCCGCATCACCAAAGAGAAACCGGAAAAGGGCTATATCCGCTGCTATTTCTTCGGGTGAAGTCTTTTTCTCTATGGATGAAAGGGGCATCTTTTTTGAGTAGTACACATCTAAACGAGGATGTGGGTCATGTACCACATCAGATACAGGAAGTATGCCTTTCAGCATGCGCGCCACTACCTGTTCTACGGCTGCCGCTTCTATTTTCTCGCTCGACAGTTGTACATACGTGCCATCACCCCACGATACAATCGGGTACTTGTAGAGTGGCACCTTTCCTACTTGATGAGGCCTCTCTGATGAGGGAGCGAGGGGCGAGTATGTTGTTGGATCTATTTCTTCTGATTGGTTGGCCTGCTTTTCAGGATTTCCTCGTTCAGGAGAGGGAACCATACCTATTACGCAACAGCAGGAGGAGGAGGAGTCGAAACAGGAGGAGCAGTCATATCAAGGATGCTTTGCATCTTTGCTACGATTTCCTCGACTGAGACTTCAGCTTTTACCAGATACTCGGTCGCGCCGAGCGACTTTGCACGCTCCTTATCTTTATCAGCGCTCAGATTTGAAACTACAATGATCGGCACATCTTTGGCAGCGTCCGCTCTGTTTCTCACGTACTCAAGTACGGCAAAGCCATCTACGGTAGGAAGCATGAGATCAAGCAATACAATCGCCGGCTTGTATTGTTCAAACAGAGTCAGGGCTTCATTGCCGTCAGAGGCATAGAGTGTCTGGTATTTTCCTGCAAATGTGTGCCCGAGGAGATTTTTAAGGATAGGATCGTCTTCTACTACCAGTATAAAGCGCGTATCAGTCATAGTAGGAATGGTACCACACACGTGACTTATGCAACGGGTAGAGAGAGGGTAAAGGTGGTCCCGGGACCCTCTTCATTTTGAGCAAAATTCAACTCTCCTCCGTGGTCGGTCGCTATGGTGCGGGCTATGTAGAGCCCAAGGCCGTTTCCCTCGTTTTTCTTAGTGATGGCGTTTTGAGAGCGATAGAAACGTTCAAAGATATTGCCGCGATCCTCAGGGAGAATACCTATACCGGTGTCTTTTACACGGACAAAGATCCGACGCTCGCCCGCATCAACCGACACCCGTACGGTGCCACCCTCTGGAGTGTAGTCTATTGCATTATCAATAAGATTATTTAATACCCACTTGATGCGCTCGCTGTCTGCACGAGCAGGAGGAACCGCTCCTGCAGAGGGAGAGAAAAAGAGAGAAACTTTTCTTTGCACTGCTGTTTGCGAGAAATCTTTCACGAGGGTTTCTGAAAGAGTTGCCATGTCAGTCGGTTGAAACGAATACTTATACTTGCCTGATTCTATAGCAGAAATATCAAGGAGTGTCCCCACGATTCCCACCAGATCATGGCTTTTGCCTGCAGCGCTCGCCACAAGCGCTTTTTGATTCTCATTCAAGGGTTCTTTCTCGAGTGCCTCGAGCGCCCATCGAATGCCGGTGAGTGGGGTCCGGAGCTGGTGCGCGGCCGTTGAGATAAAGTCTGATTTTATCCGTGAGATGTTGACGTCGTGTTTGTGTGATTCCTCGACGCGGTCTATGAGGCTCGTAAATGACGCGGCGAGGGAGCGGAGCTCCTCCGGGGCTTCAGCGATATTGGGAAGGTCTTCTCGCGTACCGTCCTTGGAAAACGCATCCATGGCGCGCGAGAGCACGCGCAAGGGTTTAGCAATAAATGAACCAATGGTGAAGAACACGATAACGGTAATCACTATTCCAAGTACGATGAGCGCCACCGTCTGTGCTATAAGGAGCGTGCGTAGGGGTTGGTCTATTTCAAGCGCGAGCGCCGCGGGCACGAGCGCACTTATCTCAAAACGCAGAAACCATGCGGTGACGAGAATAAACATTGAGGCGATGGCAATTCCCACAAAAAGGGTTATACCGACCATGGTGCGGAAACTCATGAGGAAATGATAACACTCACATGAAAAAACGGGACCTAGTATGCTAGCGCTTACCGCGCGTAGCTTTCTTTGGTTTCTTCTTTACTTTTGGCTTTCCCTCAAGTTCATAGATCTCGTCTCTCAGTAGTGCGGCTGTTTCAAAATCAAGTTCCTCGACCGCCGCTGTCATACGCTCTTTCAATTCTTTAATGAAAGCTTTGGGATCTTCTTTATAGAGTCTTGAATCGAGCGCAAGCAAGTTCCCCACGGTCTTCTGATGTTCGGAGCGCATAGATTCCGCAATGTCCCGAATCTCTTTTTTAATCGTTTCCGGAGTAATGCCGTGTTTTTCATTATAGGCAAGCTGAATAGCGCGGCGACGGTTGGTTTCTCCAATAGCACGCTCCATAGAACCCGTCATCACGTCGGCGTAGAGGATAACCGTACCGAGCACATTGCGTGCAGCGCGCCCTATGGTTTGTATAAGTGCCGTATCGCTTCGCAGGAACCCTTCTTTGTCCGCATCAAGTATTCCTACGAGCTCAACCTCAGGAAGGTCGAGTCCTTCGCGCAAAAGATTCACTCCGACGAGAATGTCAAATTCACCTTTCCGAAATGCTGTAAGAATCTCTATGCGTTCAATGGTTTTGATATCAGAGTGCAAGTACTCGGCCTTTATTTTCTTTTCACGGAGAAACTCTGCGAGATCTTCCGCCATTTGTTTGGTAAGCGTCGTTGCAAGCGCACGCCCGCCGCGCGCAATCACGATACCCGCTTCGTATATGAAATCTTTAACCTGACCTTTATAGTCCCTGGCCTCTACAATGGGCCGCACGGAGAGTTGCGGATCCACAAGGCCTGTGGGGCGAATAATCTGTTGAACCACACTCCCGAGAGGGGTAACGCTCTTGGTGCGCTCAAAAGGTCCGGGAGTTGCCGAAGTGTAGATGCGCTGTCCCACGCGCGCCTCAAATTCTTCAAATGTCAGCGGGCGGTTGTCGCGCGCGGAGGGGAGCCGGAATCCATACTCAACTAGGTTGTCTTTGCGCGAGCGATCCCCCGCATACATGCCTCCGATTTGGGGAATGGTTACATGCGACTCATCGATGACCGTAAGAAAATCCGGGGTCCCGTCGGCGCTTTGAGGGAAATAGGAGAGGAGCGTGTATGGGGGCTCGCCTGATTTTCTTCCGTCAAAGTGACGCGAGTAATTCTCTATGCCGTTCACGTATCCTATCTCGCGTATCATCGCGAGATCGTGCAAGGTACGGCGCTTGAGTCGCTCGAATTCCAAGTGTCGTTCTTCGCGTTTAAATTTCGAGAGTTGCACATCAAGTTCAGTACGGATATCCTCCAGAGCGCGCAGCCGCTCTGTCTCTTCAGTCACAAAGTGCTTTGCGGGAAACACAAAGAGAGACTCATGAATCGTGCGAGACGCGCGGGAGATAGGATCGAGAGACTCTATACGAGTGATGCGGTTCTCATCAAAGGTAATGCGATAGAGCACTTGCTCGTTGGTCGGCATAAGCTCAAGCGCGTTGCCGAGCGCTCGAAAGGTGCCATTAGTGAGGTCCGCATTGGTGCGCTCGTAGTACACATTGATGAGTTTTCGTATGAGGCGGCTACGACTCTCCTCTTCTCCTACCGTGAGTTTCATTATGGCTTTCGCATACTCGGCGGGAGATCCGAGGCCGTAGATCGCGGAGACGGACGCGACCACTATCACATCGCGCCTTGTGAGAAGCGACTGGACAGTGGCGTGCCGGAGACGATCTATCTCTGCGTTTATCTGCGCCTCTTTTTCTATGTAGGTATCGGAGTGCGCGAGGTAGGCTTCGGGCTGATAGAAATCGTAGTAGGAGACGAAGTAGTGCACCGCATTTTTTGGGAAGAACTCCCGATATTCTTGTGCAAGCTGTGCAGCGAGCGTTTTGTTGTGTGCGAGGACCAACGTAGTTTTCTGCACTTCGTTAATGACATTTGCCACCGTGAATGTCTTTCCGGTACCAGTCGCACCAAGAAGTGTTTGGTGCGCAAGACCTTTCTGCACGCCCTTGGTAAGCGCAGCAATTGCCGCAGGCTGGTCGCCCGCTGGTTGAAAAGGAGTATGAAGCTTGAAACCAATACTCATGGCACACAACCTATCATGAAATGAGTCTCGCCGAGCATCACTCCTGTGGTGCTCTGGTCGCCCGCTGGTTGAAAAGGAGTATGAAGCTTGAA
>JBASFO010000073.1:0-5081 GCA_049653065.1 Minisyncoccia bacterium | reverse complement strand
CTATTTGGTCAATGTAAGCGAGAATCTTATATTTTAGATCCCCACCTTTCGAGACGCGAAGGGCTAGAACACCATAATACACATCTCTGTTTTCGTAAATCTTCTTCCCCTTATCGAGAACTATCATGCGTCTGAAATGAGACTTCGGTATGTTCAGTGTTTTGACCCAGAATCGAGTGATTACAGACTTGAGCCACATGTTCAGCACCGAAACTCAACGTCCAATTTCTTTTAGGCGCGCTTCTGCTTTCGCAATGTCCTCGGGATACCCTACAGGAATCCAGAGTGGCTGTTCTATGACCATAACCGGATGCTCTTTTGCAAGCGCAGAGACCGGGTCCACCATGTAGTATTCCCCGCTTACGTGCCTCGGTGCCTCGTAGTCAAAGAGACGCTCATCAAGCACCATGGTTCCGGTATTTACGAGATTTGATTTTGGGTGCTCTGGTTTTTCCTCTATGTGGTGCAGCGTACCGTCCTCGCGCTTTTCTATGACCCCCATGGTTTCGGGACGATCGTGGGTCGAAACTAAGATAGCAAGCGGATGGTTTAGTGCCTCTTGGAGCGCCTCAGGGCCCAAGATGTCATCGGCATTGAGAAACATAAATTGCCCTTTGAGAAAGGGTCGCGCGATGGAGAGCGCGTGCGCTGTTCCTGCGGGCATCCACTGATGTACGTAGCGGATGGGACGACCTTTATAGGAAGTACCGAGGTACTCGCGGAGCATGTCACCCTTGTAGCCGGTCACGACGATGATCTCATCAATAGCTTTGGGAAGCGCGTCTATGACGTGCTCGATAATGGGTTTACCCGCGACCTCTATGAGAGGCTTTGGCCGAGAGAGGGTAAGGGGGCGCATGCGCTTCCCTTCGCCCGCAGCTAGTATGACTGCTTGCATATACCTATATGCGGAAGACTATACGCTATAATCGAGCGAGGCGGTAGCCTCCTTATCTCTCTACGAAACGCACCATGCCCTCTGATTCATTCAAGATGAACGACGACTACGACGCTCATGAGAAACTCGTCGTAGAATTAAATGACGATGCGCTTCGTGCAGAGTATGCAAAGCCTCTCGACAACTACAAACCTGGGATTGTACCGTCACTACTCGGGTGGCTCCTCGTCTTCTCGGGAAACCTGGTCTACGGCAAGAAACCTTCCTACGCAAAGTTCAAAGCAGTTGAGGTGATTGCCCGTATTCCCTATCAATCATGGGAGAGCGTTTCCTACACACTCCTCACCGCCTTTTACGGAAATGAGTCCTACGCAATACGTCTCTGCAAAATGGCTGCATTTGGACGCTTCGCACAGGACAACGAAACCATGCACGTCGTGGTCATTTCCGACATCGTGCGGAAACTCGGGAAAGACGGATTCTTTCTTCATACGCTGGTTCCCCTTCTCTTCTCCTTTTTCTATTTCTGGACTATTTATCTCGTGTATATGTTCTCAAACCGCGCCGCACTTGAGTTGAATTATCTTTTTGAGAGTCACGCCTATACGCAGTATTCTGAGTTTCTCAAAAACGAAGGAGGAGAGCTTCGCAAGCGCCCCGTGGAGTCAGAGTTCCTTGAGTTTTATGGCCGCCAGGTGCGGAGTGAATACGAGCTGTTCGCCTCAATTCGAAACGATGAACTCATTCATCGCAACCGCTCCATCCGCGAAATTGCGCTGTGCGAAGGTGAGTGCGACACTCAACCGGTCTAATACCGAGCTTTACATATAAGGATTGAGAGATTCTTGGAGGAGTCCACGCAAGCTGTCCCTTATGCCAGCCAAGGTCGGACAACACTTCGTCCACGGTTCCGTTTTCAATAAGATCGGCGAAGAAAATATTTACCAATTCATTAAAACGAACCTTCGCTTCTGCTTCGTCCTTTCCGGAAGTAGAGATGTCGAGCGCGGGAGTATAGGCAACGACCTGCTCGCCTTCCTGGATGAAAGCGACGGGCAAATTAACCTCTAGATTATGCATTTTATGCTCCATATAGGGGCATTCTAGCATATTTCCTCCTTGGCGGAACACTCCCCTCTTTAGACGAGGGGAGTCAGTGTGGGTCAGTTCTCAATAACTTCAATACCTTTCGAGGGGTTTAGAGGAAGGTTGGTACTGTATTAGACTTTATCCCTTCGATACGTGTACTTTGCTTTCGTGAAGAAGGCCCACTACGCCTTTTGAATAGAGAATGCGGAATCCATTTTCGCTAAGAGCTGCGTGTGCCGGGTTACACGATACGACAAAAAGGGGGTAAGGAATGCTTTTATCCTCCTTTGGATATTGACGCTTTATTCCTTCTAGAATCTGCCCAAAAGGAACAGGGTCCTTTGTTAAGAAAACTTGCATGCCCTCTTGAGCTTGCGACCAACCATGGGCGTATATCATGATTAATGGATTATCGTCGCTTACAATATCAATGATTTCGGCAAAAAGTCTTGACTCTTCCCTTTGCATCAAGGTTTTGCTCTCATCGCCAACATCAAAAATTGCAGTACTGTGCTGAAGTATACGAGCCTTGTTTGTCATAAAGATACCTGCAACAGGATTTGCATTCCTCTGGTCTTGTAGAGACCATGCGTCTCCTCCTGGTTGACTACCCTCGGCTTCAGCATTCGTATCCGACCCTATAATCAGGCGTATCGGAACAATTCGCATCTGCGGCGAATCCTTTCTATGATCATACGTTTCGAATGAAAAGTGCTTTCCGCGGAAATCGGGAATTACTATGCTCGCCTCATACACTGGAGCGCCGAGCAAGGTGCCTGTTTGATACGATTCAAGTCTATTTCTTTTCCCTTCGCGCGAGAAGAGTTTATTGAAGATTCGATCCATAGTCCCTGAAGTGTATCCTTTATTTATAGAGCATAAAAGCCGCTTTCGCGGCTTTTATGTTTGCTGACCCGAACCAATACTGTACCCGTTTTTACGGGCGTCGGTACAGGTTCCTGGCGTCACAATCGTGTTGCGGGGGCCGGACTCGAACCGGCGTCTGGAGGTTATGAGCCTCCCGAGGTACCACTCCTCTACCCCGCGATGTATATAACGAAGTGGTTCTTTCCGCACTCCCGCCGCGGGGCGGCCACTCCTCTACCCCGCGATGTAATGAAGCGTGATAGATGATCGCCATTCCCACTAGAGGACTAACCACTTCTCTACCCCACTATTTCACTCACTATACGCCTTTCATCCCCTTCTGCAACTTAACAATCGATGGAACAAGCAAGTTCTTTTTAGGACTGAAAACAAAATGAGATGCGAGACGCGGAGCTCTAATGCATCTAGGAGATGCGTCAGCAATTGCCGAAGGCACAAACAAAAGGTAGACGTATTCCCTATACGGCGGAGAAAATCGGGAGGTTCCGTAACGATGCAGATCGTTTGTTTTCAGATCTCCACTAGATTTCGCCGAAATCGCGGAAAACCGCCTCATACTTTTTCACAGTCCGATACGCCGTCTTATCATCGAGCGAATAGGTCATGCCCTCATGCACGATGCGATTACGCACTTTGTGCGCTTCCCACGCCTCATCTATGGATGGGTGCTGCTCTCTTGAGACATGCTGGAGGCGCTCACCAGTAGTCTCCCCGGGGAATCCTCGCTCGACAAGTAAATCCTCAAGCATGATATCAGCTTCCATGACAGCCTCGCGCCAGTCGCGCTCCTGGGGACTCTCAATGAGGGACTGGATATGCGCCCATCGCGAGCGATCCTTTGCATGTTCTGCACTCTCAGGCTCAAGATCGCTCCATGTGTCATGCTCCTCTTCCTCTTTTATTTGGAAGAGACGCACCGATGAATACGCAAGAACGGCAAATGCGAGTAACGAAAAGAGAAAGGAAACAACTCCCAAAACACTCCACGTGTGAGCAATCCACGCGAGAAGAAGATCGAAGAAACCCGTCCCCTCGGATGAGAACCCAAGTCGACTCTCGTACAAGATACGGAAAAAGTACTCGAGGTTAAGAAAATGTATGGGGCCCGTTGTCCCTTCCTGCATCCCTTGATTATACCCCGGTGAGATAGCGCGTTATCACACACATCTCACGGGGTGGGCCTTAGCTCTCCAGTCACTGCAGCACCCAGAGTAAAGAGTCGCTCCTCCCCTTCGTGCGGCGCCGTGAACTGAATACCAGTGGGGAGTGAGACCGTTTCGCGCATGACATTCCCCATGGGTACTGAGATGGCAGGCATTCCGGTTAGATTTGCAGTTACCGTAAACACATCTTCAAGATACATGGAGACGGGGTCGCTTTTCTCTCCAAAACGAAACGCTGCGGAGGGAGAGGTCGGAGTCGCTATAACGTCACACGACAGAAAGGCGTCATCATATTCCTTGCGAAGGAGATCGCGCCCCGCATCCGCCTTGCGGTAGAAGGCGTCAATATATCCTGACGAGAGCACGTAGGTACCAATGAGTATGCGCCGCTTTGACTCATCGCCAAATCCTTCCGTTCGACTCGACAGGTAATCAGAGAGGAGCGAGTCTCCTCTTTGTGCAACGCCATAGCGCATACCATCAAATCGTGCAAGGTTTGCGGAAATCTCTGCGGGTAACACAATGTAGTACATGGGAAGCGCGAGTGGAGAGAGTGGAAGTGAGATGGGGACAAGGGTGTGGCCCTGCGAGGCGAGCCCTGCAAGGGTCGCATCAAAGTTCTCTCGAACATCGCTCTCGACGCCTTCTAGGAGCGCATAAGGAACCCCAATTTTCATTGGGCTTTGTACAAAAGTAACGGGATACGTGCCAGGCGTAATGGTCGTCGCATCCATAGCATCTCGTCCGCGCACCGCTTCAAAGAGTGCTCGTACGTCCGCGACAGACTTCCCTATTTCCCCTATCTGATCCAGAGAGGACCCGAGCGCGATGAGACCGTAGCGCGATACCGCGCCATAGGTTGGTTTAAAACCCACAATCCCACAGTAGGCCGCAGGCTGGCGGCACGAGCCACCGGTATCAGATCCGTACGCCCCAAGCGCCATGTGCGCGGCGACCGCCGCTGTTGATCCTCCCGAAGAGCCGCCGGGCACACGCGTCACGTCGTGGGGGTTTTTCACCGGCCCGTAGGCTGAGTGCTCGGT
>JBASFO010000072.1:0-9922 GCA_049653065.1 Minisyncoccia bacterium | reverse complement strand
GTTGAGGAGTGAGGACTTCCCTGCATTGGGAAAGCCAATAAGGCCTGCATCAGCTATGAGTTTTAGGGTAATTTCGATATCCCCAACCTGCCCTTTCTTTCCCTCTTTTGCCTCCCGTGGATTCTGGTTTGTAGAGCTTTTGAAATGACTGTTTCCATAGCCTCCAGGACCTCCCTTGAAGAGGAGTATCCTCTGTCCTTCTTCCATTACCTCGTATTCCTCACCGGTCGTCACGATGCGGGCGAGGGTTCCCACGGGAACCTTAAGCACCATCGATACACCGTCAGCTCCGTGTTTGTTATTACTGCCGCCTGGTTTTCCATTCTCTGCACGAAATTTCTTGGTGAAGCGATAGGTCGAGAGCGCAGCGAGGTCGCGCACTCCTTCGAGGATAATATCGCCGCCACGACCACCATCCCCACCAGCGGGTCCACCCTTTTCAGTTCCTTTTATATGAAGCCAGCGCACAACGCCAGGACCACCGTGTCCCGCCATTGCGTGTATCCGCATCTCATCAACCAATGCCATCACCGCTCACCCTATCACGTTTATGATATAAACTCGACTCTCTCCTCGGTACCCTATCCTATTTTCATCGGTACAAATCCTATCATATATGATAGGATTTGTACCGATGAAAAAGAAAATCTCTGACTTATCGAAAGAAGAGCGGGTGCGGACGCTCGACGCACTGTACACTGCTGCGGGGACCATTCGAGGTCGCACTGCTATGAAGCTCTTTTTGCGCGACTTACTTACCGAAAGTGAGCGAGTAATGCTTGGGCGTCGCATTCTCATAGCACGTCTCCTCTTATCGGGAGAATCGAAGGAAAGAATTGTGAGGCGTCTTGGGGTAAGCTACACAACCATAGCGAGTGTCGCACACTGGCTCTCCGATCAAATGCCGGGATATGAGATGGCGATACATGCCATGGAAGAAGAATTGGGAAAACGAGAGTTTAAGAGAAAATATGCGACCAGCATGTTGTTTCGTTTCAAAAAACGCTATCCGCTCCACTTTCTACTCTTCCCCGAACCGAAATGAAGTATTAGGAGACGAGCTTCCAGCCTTCGGCAAGGAGCGGTTCGGCTTTTTTGTACTTGAGGGTCTTGGTCTCACTGCCGTTAGAGATGGTAACGGTGTCATTGCGGCCATATGCAGTTCCCTGCTTCACGAGAGGTGTGGAGGTCTTTTCCGCTGAGGCTTCGGACGCTGCAATGATTTTGGCCCGTGTCTTTGCTTCCTCGGCACGGATACTAGCGTCATCGGCAGGCTTTATGCGAGGAAGAGCATCCCGTATGGTCGCATCAATCTTCTCCTCCATGGCGTGAAATCGAATAAGTCCTTCTCGGCGGTACTCGATGAGTGGGTCGCGTTGACCGTACGCACGGAGCGACACCGAGCGGCGCAGGTATTCCATGGTGTCGAGCTGCTCAAGCCACAATGCATCTATGATTTGGAGATAGAGGCGACGCAGTACGCTCGCAAATGCGCTACCGAATAAGGCTTCCTTTTCGGCAAGAGCGGTCTCCGCAGCCGTCTCCCCTCGTACTATGTTCCCTATAGTGTCTCGCACCTCTTCATCCGTACCAAAAAGTGCAGTGTGACGCTTCCCATAGACCGCAAGCCGCTGCGTGTTTAACACATCATCGTACGCAAGTACCTGCTTTCTCGAATCAAAGTTAAAGCCTTCTATGCGCTTTTGTGCCGTCTCAAGAGATTTGGTGATAAGTCCGCTTTCTATGGGCTCATCTTCAGGGATTTTAAAAGAGCCCATCACCTTCTTCACCATGTCGGAGGCGAAGACTCGCATCAGTTTGTCTTCTAAAGATACATAGAATTGTGTTGCTCCGGGGTCGCCCTGGCGGCCCGAGCGTCCACGGAGCTGGTCATCTATGCGCCGCGCCTCGTGTCGCTCGGTACCAATTACCAAGAGACCGCCTGAGGCGAGCACCGCGGCACGATCTTCAGAAGTTGCAGGCACACCACCGAGCTTAATATCGACCCCGCGTCCCGCGAGGTTTGTGGCGACAGTGACTCTTCCCTTCCTTCCTGCTTGGGCGATGATTTCTCCTTCGCGCTCGTGATTCTTTGCGTTTAAAACCTCATGGGGTATGAGGGCACTCGCGAGCGCGTTACTCACTACCTCGTTATCTTCAATAGAAACAGTACCCACGAGCACCGGCTGGCCTTTCTCATGTGCCGCCCGTACGGCGCGCGCGAGCGCCTGGTATTTGCCCACATTGGTTTGGAAGATGAGATCATTCCTATCTTCACGAGCTATGGCGCGGTGTGTGGGCACTGCCACAACCTCGAGCCGATACACGCTATAAAATTCCTCCTCTGACGAGAGAGCGGTACCCGTCATACCCGCTACGGTTCCATACATGCGGAAGTAATTCTGGAAGGTGACAGACGCGTAGGTTCTTGATTCACTACGCACCGGTACACCCTCCCTAGCCTCAATTGCCTGATGGAGTCCCTCAGACCACCTCCGACCTGGTTGGAGTCGACCGGTAAACTCATCCACAATTACAATTTCTCCATCTGTAACGACATATTCTTTATCTTTCTGGAAAAGGGCCTTGGCGCGCACTGCGGTATCGAGGTGATGCGCATAGCGCATACCCCCCTCTGTGTAGAGATTCTCTATCTCTAGTGCGTCCTCAGCCTTTTTGATCCCCTCCTCGGTTACGTGTGCCGTGCGATGCTTTTCATCGACAAGGTAGTCTTTCTCCTGTTCAAAGGTACGCACAATCTTCTCAAATCGCTCATAGAGGCCCTCGGCGTCACTTGAGGGCCCAGAAATAATAAGAGGAGTACGTGCCTCATCTATTAAGATCGAGTCAATTTCGTCTACAAGCGCATATGCGTGGCCGCGCTGCACCACCTGGGTACGCTCATACGCTGTATTGTCTCGTAGATAATCAAACCCGAGTTCGTTGTTTGTCGCGTAGGTAATGTCAGCGGCGTACGCTTCCTTCTTGTCGACAGGACGCAAATACTCATAGAAAACTCGAAACGAGCCGAGAGCATCGCGCTCCGCATCTTCCCCTTGTGCTACGTGCGCTACGTCGTAGCGGTAACATCCTGCGGACGTTACCACACCGACAGAGAGGCCAAGGTAGTCGTAGATTTGCCCCATCCAGGCGGCGTCGCGTCGTGCGAGGTAATCATTGACCGTAACGATATGAACCCCCTTACCTTCGAGCGCCCATGCGGAGGCCGCAAGCGTAGCGACGAGCGTCTTACCTTCTCCGGTGCGCATCTCTGCAATCTTCCCCCCGAAAAGCGCGTACCCTCCAATAAGCTGCACATCATAATGGCGCTCCCCCAGGGTGCGTCGTGCTGCCTCACGCACGAGTGCAAACACCTCGGCAGTATCCTCTATACGCTCTGGTTTCCCCGAAGTACGCACGCGCACCCCTTCAAGTCGCGCGGCAAGCTCCCCGCGCGAGAGCGGCGTAAGCTCAGCCTCAAGTGCCGCGGCGGCACTGACGAGCGGACCCGACGCCTTAACGAAGGTGCCGGATTGGTTCTTTGAGAACGCACGCCCCAGAAATCCCTGCATAATGCAGCACTATAACATTTTACGCCCTGTAGTGCTGCGATAGGTCTCTCCATAAAACTGGAAGAAGCGGTACATACTTGACCATGCTCTTACACCCCCACAACCCCCGCGCGAGAAGACACATCCCTGCGAAAGGCTAAGAATTGTGCTGGCTTCCGGGAGGGATGTGTCGAACGAGCGAAAGTTTCTGAGAGAGGCTCTAGAGTCTCCGTGGAGTATGCAAAAACGCCCCGTGCGGGGCGTTTTTGTAGCGCGAAACTATTTGCGCTTTGCAGTCTTTCGGCGCTTGGTCGTCTTCTTTGCAGCCTTTTTCTTGGTCGTCTTCTTTGCCTTCTTCTTTGCAGCCATGGTGTACGTAATTACGTTGACTGATATTTCGACCCACTTCAGACTCGAAGAAATTCTTGTGTGAAGTGTTTCACTTTCTAGTATTACGCGAAAAAAATATTTTTGTACGAAAAAAACGAAAGGTGTGGATAACCCGCACACCAGCTCTCTCATTATTGCTTGTGCGTAGCCGATCTTTTATTTTCTATTATCCAATATCTTTTCAAATCTCGATGTTGAAGAAATATTTCTTAGGCAATGCTACGCAATGAGAGAACTGGTGTGCGGGATAACTTTCTACACACTAGCAACACTCCGTTGTATTCTCTTTAATAACGCTGCTCGTGCGTTTCCTCTACGTTTTAAACTATATTCTCGACTGCGAGCGTCTTTTTCATTCGTGTACGCTTCATAGTACACCAAACGAAACGGTCCTCTCCATGAGGTGGCGTGTGATGAACCTGCAGTATGCTCGCGAATACGACGTTTTAAATCATTGGTAGATCCAATATAAAGTTCATCATCTTTTTTACTTTTTAAAATATATGTATAAAACATTGCTATTTACCGAGTGGGCATTGAGCGCACTTCACGTTCAATGCGAATTCCTGTCGCGTCATGCACACGCTGTTCTACTTCTCGTGCGAGTGCTTCTATGTCTTCGCTTGTGCCACCCGGTTCAAGTACCAGTACCAGTGGTTGTGCGCCAAAAAGAAATGCGCGATGCATACGAAATCCGCGAAGGTTGAGAATATGATCGAGTATGAATGCAAGCGGTATCTTTATGCCGGACACATGGGGAAAGGAGGGTACAGAGCCATAGCGATCTTTCAACTGCCCAAATACTTCGTCCGTGACAATGGGGTTCTTAAAGAATGAGCCTGCGGTTCCGTACTCCGCAAGGTCAGGAAACTTGCGAGCGCGTATGGAACGCACCGCATCCCCTACGTGTGCTGGGGTAGAGACATCTGCTCCCGCCGCAACTGCCGCTTTCAGGTCACTATAGTCTGTACGAGCATGCCCCTCTTTCCGGAGGCGCACAGTCACCCTGAGTATGACCAAAGTACGGTCATGTTTAAAGCGACTATCGCGATAGCCGAGTTCGCAGTCTTTGAGAGAGAAGGACTCTAGTGTGCCCCGTGTTGTATCTAAGACCTCTACCTGGTGGAGTACCTGGGAGAGTTCCGTGCCATAGGCGCCGATGTTTTGTACGGGCGCGGCGCCCAAGGTACCGGGAATACCGGCGAGATTCTCAATGCCCCAGAGTTCTCGGCGCGCCGCCTCATGGACACACGTATCCCACGAAATCCCCGCGTCCCCAGTCATGAGTACACTCGTACCCTCATCAACAAATGAAAGTTCTTTTGTTTCCATCCGCACTACGACTCCTGCAAATCCTTGAGGCGCTGCGAGTACATTACTTCCCTCTCCAAGCACATAGAAACTCATCCCCTTAGAAGTTGCATATGCAAGCGCTTCTCTCACCTCCTCTTCACTTCTGCAGCGCACGAGTGTGTGTGCGTTTCCTCCCGCACGTAGGGTAGTGAGAGAGGCGAGTGATATGTTTTCTTCTACCGTCATTGAAAACCAAGTTCTACAAGAAGTGCGTTAACCTCACTCGCAGAGGCCGGATGCTCGCGTAACACTGAATCTATTTCCTCACGCGCCTTGTCCAAGTGCCCTGTTGCCGCATAGGTACGCGCAAGTAGAAACCGCGAAGACACACTCCCCCCTTCTTTTTCGACACGCGCTAGGGTCGCGGCAATAAGTTCGTCGTACATTCTCGCCTCATAGTACGCAAAGCGTACAGGCTCCTCATCAACCGCGAGCGTCCCAAAGACTTCCATGAGAAGCGCTTTACCGCCCGCAGTGTCCCCGGTAATAATGCGGCCCGCAGCGGCATAGGAAGCGGCAAGTTTATTCGAGGTTTCAAGCGTATAGGCTTCTTCGAAGACCCGTGCGGCGCCTGCGCGATCTCCCATTTGCCAGAGATCGGTACCAAGCTGCAGAAGAATGGTTTGCTTCTTTGGCGAGAGCGTACGAGCCACGGAAACTTCACGAAGATACCCCTCACGATCCCCCGCAGCACGAAGTCCCTGAGAGTACAAAAGTCGTATACGCACATCCTGCGGCGCAGTATCAACTTCGTGCTTCATGGTCGTGAGTGCAAGAACGGCCATCTGTTCTTTCAGTGGAAGCGGGATGGAGGGTTGCGGCACCATGCGCGAAAGATAGGTAACCATCTGCTCGGCGATTTCCTGTCCCGCAAATGATCCGCGCGCTGCGGCACTCGTATACTGTGCCACTCCTACCGTGGGGTCACTACTTTGTGCTGCTTTGATAAGATCTTTCGACGCCTCAATTGAAGGCATGTTGAGAGTCCATACCAGGACGACGGTGACGACTAGAAGGAACGGGGTGACGATAGCACCAACCGCCATTGCGGAGGGTTCTCGTGCCTTTTCAAAGAGTGCGAGAGGTCGCGCGGTACGTTCATGCGCCATCGCGAGCATGGCCGCAAAGAGTATATAGGTGAAGAGGTTATCAAACGCAGTCACCGCTTGAAATGCGTAGGCGGCAACGATGCCCGCAAGCAGGAGCTGCTCTTCTTTTTTGGCAGGGGTCATAAAGAAAGCACGGAGCGCCGCACCAAGCATCCCTATAAAGAGAAGGAGAGCGGGAATGCCACCAGCGACCAGCCAATCAAGATAGGTGTTGTGCACTCGATCAAACCACGGCTCCTGCGCATAGAGCGAAGGCTGATACTGCTCCGTAAACACGTAGAGGAACCCTTCCTGTCCATACCCAAACACAGGGCGCTTCACAAAGCCTTCAAGAGCCATGCTCCAGAGCGTAAAACGCACCTGGAACTCGCTTGCATGGAAAATGGATGCGAGGCGCGTCAATGTGGGCTCTTCTTTCACAAAGGACGTATCACGTGCAAGGTAGAGCCCCCCTCCAAGAAGGGCAAGTATCACGAGCGCACTAGCCGCAATAGTTCTGCCCTTCTTCCCTTTCTCTCCCACGGTAAGCCAGGCAAATGCGCAAAGCAGAGCGGCAATAAAGAGACCAAGAATCACGCCGCGTGTTGCTGTAAAGAAGATGAGGATGACCTGGAGAGCCGCGAGTGTCACCAGGAGATACCGGAGCCACCCCCTATGTATAGTCGCTTGCCAAAGCGCAATGCCGACCGTAAAGAGAAGGTAAGCAGCGAGGTAGATGGCGTTACCGAAGTTTGCATCAACACGCGCGCCTCCCTGGTGTATGTCTGCAAACCCAAAGATTTGCCAGAGACCATGAAGTGAGACGAGCACGGAACCCCCGAGCACCGTGAGCCACCATTTGTTCCATAGTCGCTCTTTTGAGAGGACAGAGCCTGCAACCAGGAAGAAAAGGAACGCGTGTATGAGTGAGATCCATCCATCCATGCGCTCAAAGTTAGACCAGAGTGCCTTGTGCGCATTTACTGCAAAGAGATCCGCGAGAAGCATCCAAGCAACAAAGCCACCATAGAGCACAAGCGTCCACGAGAACTGCGGGCGGTACTTCCGGTCAGCTATAGCAAGCAGTATCCACGCGCCTGCAGCAAGACCTATAAGAATACGAAACGCAAAACCCTTTGAGGTAATAAAGGGGAAAAACATGTCTCCTGCGACATAGAGCGGCAAAAACGGTATGAGAAACAGCGCACCGAGCACGACCCATCGGGCAATAGTGTGTAAAGCCATAGAATAGTGGCCAGTATACCCCTTATCACTTTCTTTTGAAAAAGTGATAAGGGGTATACCCTGCCTCGCAAAGATGTGCTCAACCGGAAACCACAGCTAATCCTCTTGCACGTATTTCACGAGTCAGCCATTGCTCCATCGAGCACATGCATAACTTCAATTCCAGTTTCGATACGAATAGGAGATTTCTCATAGGGTTCTACACCGGTAAGCACATCATGTATATGATTCAATTCTGCAAAGAAATCATCAGGTCGCGTCTTCGGAAACGAACGAGATCCTGAACCTTCCGTGTCCTCCCAGGATACGGTATCGCTCGAGGGCGTACCCGACCACTCCACGAAACCCGTCTCACCCTGGACTCGCGCCCACTTACGCGACGGCCTCGTGATTACATCTTGAACAACACGACCGACACGACCGTCGGCGGTACGAATGGTAAATGTAGTGAGGGTGTCGTAGTCACCATCATTGATGCTTTCACTCTCAACGCGCGTCCATGAACCAAATCCAGACGCATGCGCGAGCGTATAGAACTGATGGAGTGCGTGGGAACACTCGCCAGAGGCGCCACCGCCTCGTGAGCGGTATCCGAGATATGAATCCCGTGGACCAGAAAGCCAGAAATGAACTGCGAAGATTCCTCCCCAGTGCTCACGGAACTCAGAGTCTATGGTGAGCGGAGTTCCAATCTCGCACTTTTCGAGGAGTTCACAGGCAAACCGCATCGAAGGTGCCACAGCATGGTCGTATCCCACGAATGCTTTCGTCTTCGTAGTTTTGAGCTTTTGTATAAACTCAAGAAGCAGTGAGTCGTTGGGGCCACAGAGCGGTTTCTCAAGGAGGAGGAATTTCGGAGCTTCATCAAGTGCGGCGAGTGCAAGTTTCATTCGTACATCAGGAGGTGTGCCTATGATTATTCCGTCGAATCCTCCCTTCTGCTCGTCCGCAGATGTCACAAGGCGGATACTCTCATCCCAGGCGCCGTACCGTTTCGGATAGATGTCTTTCTTCATACGTTCGACCGCTGCAGGATCAACATCAACCACGGTGACCTCCCATCCCATGCGGCGCGATGCTTGCGTAAGATGGTTCCCTATCGATCCTGCGCCATAAATTTTCACATGCATGGTAAATGAAATTAGATTCTCAAAATCCTATTTTACACGAAAGGAGCCTCTGTACTAGGTACCGTGTAGCAACTGAGGTAGGTCACGAAGTCCGGCAATGACTGGGACTCTCTGTGCCCAGTGCGGGACCTCGGGAGAGACGCATACAAATCTACACCCCACGTCGTTAGCTGCGGAAAGATCTGTCTCGCGGTCGCCCACAAACACCAGTTCTTCCTGTGGCACTCCGGCATCCTCTGCTGCGTATCTCAGGCGCTCAGCCTTTGGACCGGAACCGGCATACACGCCCGAGAACAGAGATTCTATGCCAAGATCCCGAAGAAGTGCGCATAGTGCGTCATGGGGCGTCGCTGAATTGGCGTATACTCGTGCGTAGCCTGCAAGTACGGTGAGTGCAGCGCGGTCCTCTAGTGTAACGCCAGACGCGAGTATCGCTGTGTGCACGCGGGCAGAATATGTGGCGACGTATTTTGCCACGTGATCCTCGTCAAAACCAATCTCTCTCAGTGCGTCGCGTACGATATCTTCTCTTGTTCCATAGCGCCCGCCGACATATCGATCGACTGCGCGCTCAAGTGCATGGGTACCACCAGGAAATTTCTCAAGAAGCCCATCCCACGCATGGCGCTTTATGTATTCCGAGTCGAGCACAACAACACCATCAAAATCAAGAACTATAGCGCGCGGAACCATGGAGTTACTCATCAGGGTGGCGCTTCATGAGCTCTTCAGCAAGCAGGAAGTCAAGTTCGGTATCGATGTTCACCGATTCCCAATCGTCCATCTTATAGCCGAGTATTGATGTTCCTGTTAGAGATTTCTTTTCGAGAATTGTCCTCGGCCAGAGTGCGTACATAGCACCATTGTTCTGATGTACACGAGGCAAGTCTTGGCGACACGCGTCATAGGGCTCGGCAATCCCGATATCCGCAGGATTAAAAAGCGGGAACAGTCGAGCGCCCTCCATGCGCCACATTTTATAGGGATGCTTCGCTGCCTCCGTGACCGCACGCACCGAGTCTGCCCCGTGGAGTCCTGCGGCAATCAACATAGTGATACCTTCCGAAATGCGGTGAGCCCGCCGAAGTGGAGACGTCGGTCGGAGGTCGACAATAAGATCTGGCATGTCTCCCCTCCGCGCAAGCTCCGCAAGATGGTATTCAAA
>JBASFO010000071.1:0-3178 GCA_049653065.1 Minisyncoccia bacterium | reverse complement strand
CTTCAGTATTCTGGATGCGATAGTTTTTGCGCTCAGTGAAAGCTCCGGAGTCCTGGCCCTCTGCAAGTACACGCACTGATGCTTCTTGCGGCCCAGAGGGAGCAAAGACTGGGTCTGGAGAATCCAGGAAGAAGAGCCAGGCACCTACGAGGATGGCAAGCACACACGCAACCGCGATCATGATCACGTCTCTCATGTGGCCAGTATAACGTGGTTTCTAGGCCGTTTTTGGGCTAACTGTCTATAACCCTCTGGTGCGCGCGGTAAGATTCGAACTTACGACCGCTCGAGTATCAGTCGAGTGCTCTACCAACTGAGCTACGCGCGCAATAGGGCGATACTACCAGAAATCCCCAGGTCCTTCCAGATCAAGGCCTTACCCTTTGGTACACTAAAGGGAGTCAAATGATTCACCGCGCCAGACCGCGAGAATCCAAACGAATCCGGCACGTCCGGGTCTCCACTATTGAGGACAAATGGCGTCGCCATAAGAATAAGGAGCGTATCTGGAAACGGTGTGTGGAGAAGCTTGCGCTTGCTGCAGTACCAGTAGAAGCGTAAATACGAAAAGCCCCTTAGGGGGCCTTCGTAGTATTTCAAAATAAAAGTAGGTAGTGCGCTCTTGTGTTCCGCCTATTCCCAAGTATCAGAGCGTCAATTGAGCGCTCCAATCCCTGTACCGGGATACGTTATCCGGCGTCCGAGTACCGTTTAAGGACGAGTACTATCTCCTCTTACCTGTCCGAAGACAGGAGATCGACCGGATGAGTGCCTTTCGAGCAACTCGGTTCCGATTGGATATGATCCACGAGCAGGTTCCCCTACCCGTGCCTTGTTACGACTTACTCCCTGTCATTGAATTTACCGTAGTCCTGCCTAAAGCAAGATATCGGGTACCTCCAACTTCCTTGAGTTGACGGGCGAATGTGATACTTAGCAAAGTTCACGTTCCCACGTAGCGAGCGGATTTCCCGCACTACGCGAGTCCATAGGCATGCATCTTTGATTTCAGCTCTATGATTTTCTGAAGGCCCTCTTTTGTGTGGTGGGCTTTTGCGGTAGCGAGCTCAAGGATCTGGCAAAATAGCTCAAAGTCCTTTATTCGCTTGCTTTCAAGTGGGTGCCTTTTGAAGAAGGGCACTACCACTTGTTTGAGAAGCTCATAGTTGAATATTTCGAACCGATAATTATCTCGTTGATTTTTCCGATATTCACGTTGGAAGTAGATCTTTCCGCAACCCCAGAACTTCTGTACTTTTTGAAGAAGGAGAAGATCATCTTCTCTCATCTTGATGTAGTACCGACACTGCACTCTATAACTTACAGAGCCGTGTTCTTTCTTCGGGGGAAGTAGGTAGACGCAAAAACTTCCTTCGCCATCGGTTAATCCAACAATATAATCGGCAGATAGCACGCTAGGTTTTGTCCTTCTCGCGTTCTTTTTGTGAAAAAGCGCGATACTACGACGCAGCTGACTCCCAATTTCCTTTTGCTGTCTCATGTATACAGTGTACTTTGAATTGACACTACGTACATCAATTTCAGCTCATTGCTGTGGATAATTGGGTCTCCCCGGGTTACGCATGTCTCTATTCCATACATCCTCGTAAAGCCTTTTGTGGCGTCTTCCCTATCCTCACCGCCCATGCGATAAGTCGACGCGGCTTTTTTGTTTATAGGCTGTATTTTGCTTCCTGATCCTTCAGTCCATACCTTGCGGTGTTGGACCTATCGTTCAGCTACGCTCTTCTGACGAGAAGAGGCGCGGATTTAAACCGCGTAGAAACATGCGCTGCCGGGCGCATTTATTTGTGAGTACAAGACTCGAGAACGTATTCACCGTGGTATGGCTGACCCACGATTACTAGCAATTCCGGCTTCAAGAGGTCGTTGCAGACCTCTATCCGTACTGGGGTTGGTTTTCGGGATTTGCTCCACCTTACGGTATTGCGTCCTTCTGTACCAACCATTGTATCACGTGTGCAGCCCCGCGCATCAGAGGGACATGCGGATCTGGCGTCATCCTCACCTTCCTCCCCCGTGAGGGGGCAGTCTCGCCTGACATATATAACAGACAACGAGGGTTGCGTTCGTTACCCCACTGAAGGGAACAGCTCCATTGTTAGCTCACCTTTTCAAGTGAGTTCAGACTATACCATCACCCAGTACAATGTTTTTACTGTTTCGTACTGGGGCTCGGCGTGTTATAGCAGTGTTCCCGGATATATCCGGCCTTCTGCTATCTTCATCCGCTGCCATGCGGAATCCAGTCGTTACGGGGTCTGGAATTTTATATCGCATACTAGGAATAATATGTTTCGCAATGAGGCCGAAGAATCTATTATGACTCTTCTTGCGTATGAGTAGTTTTTTGTTTTTGCCGATAAGCGTTGCAATACCATATTGATCTTGCAACGTTCTTTGAATGATTTGTTGAGCTGTGTCATCAAACCCTTCAATGGCAATAACCGCCTTGCTTCCTGTCCAACAACCATCATCCATGTACCACACTGCCATGCTGACAGGGGTCATGATAAGCGAATCGGGAAATATCTTCTTTCCGTTTGGATATCAGATATCTCTCCAACTCTTGAAGTATTGTCGGGAAGAAAAGCGATAGGACGTATAGTCTCTTTCCTGCTTTCTGCTATACCGAACCATTTTTCGTGGTTGAGCGGGATAGAGAAGCGAATTGAGAACACCATACTTCCAAAAAACGTACGCTTCTTCTTTTACGCTTTGTTCAATGCGTATTTTTCCTAGTTTCGTGATATAGGCGTCACCGAGAATGCACCCGATAAGCACCTGCTTCTGGAAATCAGATAGTTCCAGCGACAGGTTCTTTCGAGCACGCAGTACTCTCGGCAACTCCAGACTTCCCACGGTATTGCCCATGGAATTAAGTATATTCCACTTAGGGTTCCACCGTTATGAGCCGAGTTTGCTTCTCCGATTACTCGGAGAAGGCTCAAGTTGTTTAAGCCACGAACTGACGACGACCATGCATCACCTGTGCAGCACCCTCGAAGGCTTCCCTCCTTTCGGAAGGCGTGCAGCTGCATTTCTAGCCCGGGTAAGGTTCTTCGCTTGCCGACGAATTAAGCCACATGATCCACTGCTTGTGCGAGTCCCCGTCTATTCCTTTGAGTTTTAATCTTGCGATCGTACTACCCAGGCG
>JBASFO010000070.1:0-4275 GCA_049653065.1 Minisyncoccia bacterium | reverse complement strand
GCCTACCACCTCACACTGGTCGCTATCGGGGTTCAAGACTGCGCCTTCTGCGAGACAGGCAGCGGGTTCAGTCGAAGGAGGAATTTCTTCCTCAGGGAACCCCGGGATATCACAGACATTTGTGTCGGTGTTGTAGGTACCGCCCTCACACACGGGAGCGGCAGATGCGACACACTGTGTACCTGAGAGTGTGAATCCTTCACCACAGATAGTAGGGGCAAACGGAGTTTGTGCTTCCTCTTGTACTACCTCTTCGTGGAATCCCGCCTCGCAACTATCCGGCTCATCGCTCTCATCATTGTCTTCGGGGGAAGAACAGCCCGGATCACCACCCTCTACGACGTAGTCGATTGCCTCATCGCCGTCATTGTCTATGCCGTCGGAGCATTGTGGTAGTGGCGGAGGAGGAGGAATATCGGTCTCATCGTTATCACTCGGGTTGTACGAGTTGTCAGGTCCCGAGAGACAGCCCGGGTCACTCGCGTCAGCGAGCGTGTCTTCGCTGTCTACGTTATCAATTCCGTCAGAGCATTGTGGCAAAGGAGGCGGAGGAGGGATGTCGGTCTCATCGTTATCCTGTGCACTCGTGCAGCCTAGGTCAGAGGGGTAGTCAACTGCCTCGTCACCGTCGTTATCGAGGCCATCGGAGCACTGTGGTGCCTTCGCGTTCCAGGCGACACAGTAGTAGTCCTCTCCTGCGGTAACTCCTGCGATAAAGTCGAAGTTGTCGTAGTGAAGTACGTCGGTGTCGCAGTAGAACTCGGCGGAGTACTCATTGTAAGGAAGAGTAATGTCTCCTGAGAACGGTACCCAGCCCTGGTTTGCCGGGATACTCTCGCGCAGCCAGAAGGTACCGCCCGCGGGGTTTAGAAGCTCCACAAGACCGGTGAACGTAGTCCATGGGTTTCCCGCACTCGTTACGTTGTCGCCCGGGTTTGTGGCAGTGCTTGGGGCCCACTGAAAGTTCCAGTTTGAGGCGAGTTCACAGGCGCCGTCGCTCTGTGTGACCCAGTCTTGTGCGGTAGAAGCAGTGATGTTCGGGCCGTTGTTGCCATAGTTAGGCAAATCAGCTTCGCTGTCACAGATAACCTTTGCGGTGTGCACCGTCGCCTTGGTTTCTGCCGGGCACGACTCAATCGAGGTCTGAATGCCCACAACGAGAGGACAGACATCAGTAGGACTTGTTTCATCAGTATCGTTACCATTGTAGGTATTTGGATTGTTTGGATCGCTCCAACAGCCAGGATCGCTTGCGTCAGCTAGAGTGTCCTCTGCGTCAGTATTGTCGACGCCATCGCGACACTGCGGGATGACGGTGCAGATGCCCGGAGTCACAGTCTCATATCCCGCAGGCACGGTTGCTTGAATACCAGCAATGTTAGAGCACGCGTCAGGACACTCTTTCTTTACGGTTATTTTCGCGACGTTAATCTCTGTACCAGCAGGATTGTGGTTCGTGATAGGGCCAGTCGCCACCGTCACAAATCCTGGGTTGCCGTCATCGTCTACCGACAATTCAACCTTCGTGATCGAAAATCCCGCATCGGCAGAAACGGAAACGCGATCTGGCTCCCCCGCATCTCCAGTGTTTATGTAGTCAATATTTGCGGGTTTGCTCGAATCATCGCCATAATCTCCGAAATCCTTTGATGAAAACGTATACGTGTATTCCTCGTTACAGGTATCTGGTTCGGGTACGTTAACTGCACTTGCGGAACCAGGCATACCAAGACTGGTGAAGATGAGTACCAGTGTCGCGATGAGAGCCACACTTCGGTGCACGAAAAGAAGATTCATAGTAGCTATGAGGTAATAAGGTTAAGTAAGCTGACGATAGGCCCATGAACTGGCAACTAGTTAGGAATCCCTAAGGGGACGAGAAACCCCACATCTGCCGGTACTATGCTCCTTTTGAGAAGGATGTCAACGCGACCCTCAAGTGCCGTGCGTTAGCGTCTTACCTCTATAGTTTCACCAAGCTCAGCGCTCGGAGCACGAACTATAATTCGATCATCAGCATTCTGTTCAATTTCATATCCCGAATCCTCGGCGTCTAGGTCATCACACTCCGCTTCGTCTATGGCGACGCCCAAGAAGTCATCGGTAGGATCGGTGGGGAGCGCGGGTAGATATGTCGGAACGAGATCCTCGCAGAGTTCTTGGGTAATGTCCTCAAATCCGGCATCAACGTCGTCTGGAACCGTACCTTTGTTATCGGCCATGTATTGACCCACTGCGTTTAGTATCGCGTTCACGTTGCTTGTGCGTTGGCTGTTATTGGCTTGTGCAAACTGACGTGCCGGATTAATGGCAATGAGCACGATTGCTGCAAGAATAGCAATGATTCCTATCACGACGAGAATCTCAATAAGGGTAAACCCTCGGTTACTAGTTTTCTTCATGAATATAGATACTATTTTAATAAACGGAGTGCGAGAGTCCTGTGTAATACCGGGGCAGCAGGTGCTCATTTTCTAGAACAAAGCTATAGCACATGAGATGTACAGAAGCAATAAATTACACAATCCTCTTTTCTGCCCTAGAAAAATGAAAAGATGCTTCCTACCAAAGAAATAAAGTCAGTTTGAATCTCCTCTATCCATGAGAACCACGACGTTTCCTCCGTACTCGACGCGACAGTAGTTGATGCAATCTCTATATGCGTATCAGCTCCTGCGTTTGTCGCCGACGCTTCCGCGCGCACATCGACTCCCGCCCCTCCCGGGAGATGCTCAGTAGTGCTCTCAACGGTACTCTCACCATCTCGCACAGTTTCTGTCTCTACCGTCACGTCAGCACCTTCATCGTTCGCCTCAACCGTCGTTTTTACACTCGCCGAAGCAGAACTTCCTTTTTTCCCGTCGGTGCCGCTCCCTCCCCCTTCGATGTTTCCTCCAGAAGATGCTGAAGCGCTCGTGTTCACGTGTACGCTCGTCCCTGAGTTTGAGATGTTGACCGAAGTCTCTGCCTGCGTGGTAGGCGCAGTAAGACCAAGTAGAAATACCAGGAGGAGAAACGCTACTCGCATAGGGCTAGCGATCGAAGAAGTGAAGGAATGGAGCTCCTGCACCGGCGATGAGGGATGAGAACCATCCTCTTCTTTCCTCTTGAGGCGGTACCGTGAGTGCGGCAACTTGCGGAGTCTCATCATCAATAACCCCAACCTCAACACCTTCAGGAAGATCTAGTTCAACTTCCTCTTCTTGTTTTCTCCAATCGACAATAATCTCACGCGTGCGACGTATGTCTGACTCCTGCTCGTTTGAAAGCGGGAACTCGCGTTCGCCGTTACAGTAGAGTTCGTTAATAAGTTTCTGCGTCGTGTAGTAGACGAAGCCCGTCGACTCTGTAGCTCCCCACGGAGAGAGAATGGTCTCACTATTTTTCTCCTGGAAGCGATGCACCGCAGCAATGGTCTCTTCATCGTAGCTACCGCTTTCGGTTACTTCGGTTTCACCCTCACTTTCAATCAGGAATGCCTGAAGCTTCTTCACCTCTTCGAGGTTGTTATCCGCGCCAGGTCTCATGTAGGTAGAGAGATACTGCGGGCAGGTCGCTGCCACACCCACCTGCAGGTCGTAGGATGCGGTTAATGGGGTGAAGGGTTTCCAGTCACCATCATACTTCTTCTCTCCTTCAAGCGTAACGGTGTTGGTATACACTCCCGAGACTGCATCCGCCGCAAACGTGGCCGTGTACGTGATGGTAATTTCTTCGTTTGGTTGTATGGCGCCGAGACTAAAGCTCTGCTCCTCCATGACAGTACCATTCGGATCTTTGAGTACATCTTTCAAGACGGTGTTGTAGTAGCGCGTAGGGCCATTTTTGATACTCACCGTGTAGTCGACGGATCCTGGCAAGGATGCTTCTGCTTTATTTGCCGTTTTGGTGAGCGTGAGCTTTGAGACTCCCGAATTTGACTTCCTGTGGAAGCGATTTCCTCCTCCAGAAACAGAGGGATTAGTGATAACCACGGTGAGCTCCTCAGTGTTATCGCCCATGTTGTTGTCGGTTTCTCTTGAAAGCGCGGTTGCAGACAAGGGAACTGCGACTGAGCTCCCGGAGGGAACGGAACCTGTTCGCGCTACGTACGTGAACTCTTCAGATTCACCAGGGGAGAGCGTACCAAGCGAGAATATCGCTCCCTCTCCATTCTCATCTGCGTCGTAGAAATCAAGCATCGAGGTGGAGAAGTTTGTTTTGAGCCGTACATTCGTTGCCTTCGCGTCTCCATTATTAGTAACCGTAAAACGGTAGGTAATGTCTGAGTCGGGA
>JBASFO010000069.1:0-11251 GCA_049653065.1 Minisyncoccia bacterium | reverse complement strand
GTAATCTTCTAGACACGGACTGGTGCTCGTCCACATGTCAGGCACCAACGCTTGAATGCGGCGGTACCCCAACCTATCCTATCTGCAGGTTTGTCTTTTAGGATTGCATATCGTTGCATTACGACTTGTACCTTTAGGTTATAGTCTCCTCAATTGAATTCTAGGACACCACCCCCGCACGAAAAGTGCGGGGGTGGTGTATGGCATCTATGCATGAATAATGCTTGAAGTACACAATAAAGAAGAACCGCCCCTTCACTCAATAAGCGTTGGGGCGGCTAGGAGCACCTTGGTGGTGCTCACGTGAGAGTCACGGTTTTTCGTTGCCGTAGTATCTCGAGCGCAGCAGGATGCGTTGGACGCTTTGAGTCGCGGATTCTCTCGAGAATGCCGACCACACGGGTCAGATGACCTTCTGCTTTCTTGAAGTCTGCAAGCAGGTCCTCAACGTCTTCTCGCATTGAGGGGCCGAGGATTCTGAAGATTTCCTCAGGTTTCCAGTCGTTTACAACGTTACTTCTTACATCTCGAGCAAAGTTGCTCAAGACATCACGTCGTTTTGATGGTTGGTAACGCTCGGGCGTCCGTCCGCCGGATTTTCCGTGTCCTCGGAATTTCAAGGTTCGCTCCTTGATGAACTCTACGGCCTGTAGAGAGGTCAGCGCACGCTCGGTGATGACTGCGACCAGCGTTAACTGAAGTGCAAAACGTCGCTCATCGTCCGTAAGCGATTCAGGATCCGTACCGTACTCTTTTTGCACAGATTTTGGAACCTCAAATGCTTGCCACACTTCATCGAGTTCGTCCGGCGTTGGTGTTTTTACCGCGCCAAGCGCGCTTGCGACCGTAATGGGCAGGCGGCTTTTCTCGGGGAGCTTGGGATTAATACGCTCTTGGACATCTGGATGAAGTTGAAGAAGGAAGAGACGGCCGTATATAAATGGTGCCGCCTTTCCATGTGTCTTACAGATAGCTTCAAATGTCATACCTGCCGCGCGAAGGCGGGAGAATTCTATACCCTCTTCAAGAGGGGAGAGATCTTTGCGACTCTCATTTAGTATAGACGCCTCGAGTCGATGCTCAGCTTCAGACGCGTATACTCGTACCTTTATCGGTACTGCGGGGAGATTTGCTTTCCTCGCAGCCGTAAGGCGGCGATGACCGCTCACGATAACGAATGGCATAGCGGCGTATTCACGGGCGACTCGTTCCCAGGGGGCTTTCGAGCGGGGTGTAACCGTGATTGATTCACGCACCCCGATCGTTTTTACACTTTCCAGGAGTTCTTCGAGATCGCCGTCGCCGATGTGTTTTCTCGGTTGATCAGGATCTGGTGCGAGCAGTTCCGGAGAAACATACCCGCTTGCATTATCCTGCGTCCACCACTTCTGTTGCGTGTGAGATATAGAGACATGGCGTCCGTCAGGAAGCACCACATCATCCTCTGTTTTTATGGTCACTAACGCTTCTCCTTTGGTTTTGGGAAAAGGTATAGCGGGTTCTTTTCAAGGAACACGCTGCGCCAAGCATACGCCCGCACCTTTACAAGTCAATGTATTGTATTCAACTTACGCAAAATCTTCACTGTGCAGCTTTGACTGACGAAGAACTGAACGAAACGTTCCCTGTGGTATCTCGCGTTTGTTTGCGGGTACAATAACGGTGAGAATCTTTTCATTTGATTCTTTCCGATACTTTGTATGGCTACCTTTCTGCGAAACGTAAAAGAATCCGTGCTTTTCAAGCACAGCAATGATATGTGCGGAAGAGAACAACCGCGGCATAGTTACACGGATACTATTTCCGGCGCTTCTACAGAAGAGAAGGGCTGTTCTGCTTCGTCTTCGAAGTAAAGTTCGAGTGCCTCACGAAGACTTTCCATCGCTTCGCGTTTAGTGTTACCAAAACTGGATATGTCGACATTCAAAGATTGAGCAACATAGTGTTTACCCTCTTTCCATACGACATTCTTAAGGCCTGCTATATCCATAACGACATTATAACATACTCTTTCTGCGGGCTCGCCCTGGGCGGACGATTTTCGAACGGTAAATTGGGCAGAAGAATACCCGTATCCGACCTAGGTGAGAATTCAGAGCGGGAGTTGCGAGTTTTTACTTATGTGTTAGATTCTATTCTAGGCTGGGGAACCTGGAAGAAGGAAATAAAGATGTTCAAGAACATTCTCATGGCGGCAGCTTTTTCTGTCACTGCAACACCAGCGCTTGCACAGGAGCAAGCCTCAACAACGTCCGCGCACTATAGCTACACAACGCCGCTTGCGCCGGGCGTGCGGTGCCAGACCAGCGATGCGATAGTTCGCATTGAGATGGCGGCAGAATATGCAAGGGAAGACAATCCCGACGCCGATGCAGCAACGCTTGAACGCCTCACTGGTGAGGCGGTGGAGGAGAAAGTCGCTCAGTTGAGCGACGGCACTATCACGTTCCCTGACGGGACGGTGACTCCACTCGATGTATGCATGAGGACGAACCATTCTGGTTAAAGACCAGACACGTCTCACGCTACTCTCTCGCCGCATCAAAAACCTTGGTGCGGCGAGTTTTCGTTTAGCAAACAAAACCCGCCGCGGTAAAGCGGCGGCAAGTCATTACCACGTGCTATTGACATATACAAACTGATCTGCTATATTATGGAGGTGGTAGATTTGGAGGGTCCATGACCTTGGAACAACTGATGCGTGCCCTGAATGTCGTCGCCGACCTCAAGGACGAAGACTTCATCAAGCGCGCTCCGAAACTCTACAGGCACTTTGCGGACGCACATGGCGGTATTCGCCGTGAGGCGATGAAACCGCAGGCGGTCGCTGAAGACGACGCCGCCTTCATCTACCAACTCCTCAACTACCCGGAGATGGCAGCTGAAGTGATGGCGCTCGCAGCCTAACCAACAACGCGCGGAGGAAACTACCCCTCCGCGCGTATTGTATTTATTGCTCCGGCGCCTGGATTCGCAAATAATGGGGTCAGCCACCATTTATGCTAATATTAGATAATGCCACGTACTCAGCGCGTTGATGTCGCTAACCACATATATCACGTTTTGAACCGCGCAAATGCTCGTGTACAGATATTTGATACTGACGAAGACTACAAACTTTTCGAGGACATTCTCGAAGAGGCTGTAGAAGAGTATGAGGTGCGTCTCCTAGCATACTGTCTCATGCCTAATCACTGGCACCTCGTTGTGTGTCCGAGAAAGGATGGTGACCTTCAGAAATTCATGGGATGGATAACCAATACCCACACTCGTCGCTGGCACACTGCTAAAGAAACCATTGGTCAAGGTCACCTATATCAAGGTCGATACAAATCATTTCTTTGTGAAAAGAATAATCATTTTCTTACTCTTATCCGATACGTCGAGCGAAACGCAAAGAAAGCAAATCTCGTGCGCCACGCAGAGAAATGGAGATGGGGAAGTGCCTGGCGACGACAATACGGAACTGACGGGCAAAAGAGGCTACTCTCCAGTTGGCCTATTCCTTACCCTCGAAACTACCCAGACTTCCTCAACCACCCACAAACAGAAACCGAAGAGGAGGCTCTCGAACGTTCTCTTGAAAAGAACATTCCCTACGGAGGCTCTGAGTGGGTAAATGGTATCATTAAGAAGTATGGTCTTGAGCAAACGCTTCGTTCGGTCGGGAGGCCAAAAAAGAATGGTGGCTGACCCCATTATACCGAGGCAAAAAGCGTTCTATCGACAAGGAGCAGTCAATCGAGCAGTTGAGCTTGTTCGCACCGCTTACCAAGAGGCCAGAGCCCATTGAGGTCATACGTTTCGAGGTACGCCTTAGTCAGAGGCAGAAGCTAAACGCACTATTCAAGAAGTTCGGGTATTCAGAAAACCCAACCTTCAAAGATGTGTTCAGTACGGAAAAGAGCAAAATGGTTCTGAACCATTATTGGGAAACGATGATTGGCGGCAATATGAGCTTGCTATTCGCTCATACGCCTACAACTAAAGACCTCATAAAGCAGATACTGCTTACAGACAAGAAAATGAAAGCAAAGGAAGCCATCTATCGGGCTGGGCTCGTATGGGCTCTGCGCGAAGGAAACGGGATGCGTGAACTTCGTACTGCACTGTCGAAGCGTGCAAACGATAGGACGTGGTATCGCATTGCAAACGATGCCAAGCAAACCAGCGAAGCCCTTACCAAGCTCAAGCCACGCGATTGGTTTGAGCAGGTTAGGACGGCTTTCGACGATTATGAACCTTTCCACACAGCTCTATTGCTGTGTAAACAATAGTAAAGTATGATAACTAACGATATGGCTAAGGAGTATTACACGGCTCGGGAACTGGCCGACAAGCTATCGCTCAATGTGATGACCATTTATCGGTACATCGGCGCGAAGAAGCTCAATGCCTACAAAATTGGCAAGGAGTACAGGATAGATAAAAAAGAGTTTCAAGCTTTTCTCAAAAAAGTAAGTACTAAAAATTAACAGTGGAATATGAAAAAAATAACTAATTGGATATTCAAATCAAAGGAAGACCTGCCAAAGAAATGGTGGCACAGGTTCATAAAGGTTTTGTTTATCCTTGCAACCATAGCTTATGGCATATACCTGATTAGTTTCTTAGTGACTTCATATTCTCGAGTTGTTCACGAATGGAGTTATGTCGACAGTGTTTCAAGCAGATTGAATAAGGAACCATATTCAGGCAAGGTTGTCTCAATACATAACCTTTATGGAGATAGCGAGGTTATAAGCGAAAAATACGCGTATCAGATGGACGGCAGCTTGGCTGGCAAGAGGGTTTTTGAACCGTTCTCGGCTATTTTCTTAGAAGATAGTCAAAGCTTTTGCTCCGATGAGCTATATAAGCACATCGGTAATATTGCTTCTACTAATGGTGTAAAGCTGTTTTCAACGGCAAACCCAACCTTTGAAAGATTGTATGCAGACGTTGACGTGTTCAGTACTTACTTAGAGAACAATTCGTTTAGCATCAAGTGCGTGATGCTTGATAGCTACACTATTACCAACGAGAATGACACAACTTCTACATTCCCATTTCTTAGACCAGTAGAAACTTCTGACTACAGCATTTACAGCTACAAAGACAACACATCGGGTTTCATCCTGCTTGTTCTGTTGTCTGCCGTATTCTTCCTGTTCTGTATTCTATGTACGATACTTATCTACTACAAAGTAATTCTCTACATTGTTTACGGAAAAATCGAGAAGCCGTCTTCAAAAGAGTAATGAAAGCGATAATCCTTGCAAGAGTATCAACCGAGGAACAGAAGGAAGCTGGAAACTCGCTTCCTGCACAACAGACCAGACTGAGAAACTACGTCGAGCGCGTAAACAATCTTTCTCTTGAGAAAGAGTTTATTTTCGACGAGTCGGCCTTTAAGGAGCATCGCAAGGAGTTCGAGAAAGTCATCGAGTACGTATCAAGCCACAAAGAGGCGGTTGCTTTCTGTTGCGACAAGGTAGACCGTCTGACCCGCGACTTCCTTGTAGGGCTTCCTGAACTTGAACGGTTGCGCCGTGATGGAAAGATAGAGTTGCACTTCCCATCAGACAATCTCGTACTACACAGGGACTCTCCTGCAACCGACCTGTTCCATTTCAATATCGCTGTCAGCTTGGCGCAGTACTACTCGAACGCAATTAGTGACAACACAAGGCGTGCATTCGAGCAGAAGCGTCGTAGCGGAGAATGGTGCGGGAAGCCCCGTATTGGCTATAAGAACGCTGACCGCGAAGATGGCAAGAAAGACATCGTGCCCGACCCTGACCGAGCACATCTTGTTCAGGAACTTTTCAATCTATACGCAACGGGAAATCACTCCATTACGACGGTATGGAAGGAAATAACCAAGCTCGGACTTCGAGGGCTGGACGGGCAAAAACTCGCTCGTAGCAACATCGAGTACATCCTCAAAGACCCGTTCTACTACGGGATGGCTTACTCGAAGAAGTACGGCCTCTACCCGCACCGCTACGAATGTCTCATAACCAGAGACCTATTCGAGAAATGCAAAGCCGTTCGGGAAGGACGTGCTAAGAAGCCCTCGCAAGTTGCAGGCAAACCGTTCGTTCTTCGCGGCATTCTGACTTGCAAGAACTGCGGGTGCTTGATGAGCCCCGAAATAAAGAAGGGCAGATTTATCTACTACAGTTGCACGAATGCCAAGGGCATCTGTAAGCGCGTGTACGTGCCCGAGAAAGCCCTGCTACAGCCCGTATACGAGGTCTTCGGAGCGTTTGCCAGCATCCCTGAAGCAGTACAAGAACGACTGGTACAGGAACTTCGTACCTTGAACGAGGGCGAAGCGGCATTTCACGAGAAAGAGATTACCCGAATACAATCAGAGTACCTCAAGGTGCAGAAGCGCATCGATGCCTTATTGGATATGCGGCTCGACCAGAGTATTACGTCGGATAAGTATGACAAGAAGTTGCAGGAACTAAAAGACAAGCAGTACCGTTTGAACGTCGAGCTTGAGGAATATACGAAGGCAGACCACCAGTACCATATCCACGTAGGTACAGTGCTAAATCTCGCTCGTCGGGTAGGCGAGATATTTGATAGTTCTGAAATAGAGGAAAAACGCGCCATTCTCAACTTCTTACTTCAGAACCCGACTGTAGACGGGAAAAAGTTAGAGTTTAGCTTGCGAAAACCGTTCGATACGGTACTCGCACTGGCACATCATCCATCTGGGCTCCGGCGCCTGGATTCGAACCAGGGACTCACTCCTTAACAGGGAGTTACTCTACCGCTGAGTTACGCCGGAATGTAGGGGTATTCTAGCCGAAAATCATATTTCGGCAATCTATTTCTCTCCCGCCCCTCGGTGCGGTATCCTATTAGGTATTGTCAGTATGAGCACGCGCCTATGAATCTCACATTCAAATTCACCAAGTATGAGCCAACAGCAGAAATACTTGCCCAGGCGAGAAAACAGATAGGAGCGCTTGATAAGTTTGTTTCAGGAAAAGCAGGAAAGGCGGAACTTGAGCTTGAGCGCGCCGTAGGCAAACCGCACAAGGGCGATATATGGAGGGCGGAACTTATGGTACGGATGAATGGTAAGGTGTATCGCGCTGAATCTACGAAAGCCAAGCTCTCCCACGCGCTTACCACGGTGGCGCGCGACGTCGGACAGGAGCTGCGAAGGGCAAAAGGGAAAGACAGCGATATCTCCAAAAAAGGCGGCTCGAAGGTTAAAAATATGATGCGTGGTCTAGGAAAGCGCTAGGACACTTTCCATCCCCAGTATCCCCATTTCCCTTAGGTGCGCTTCATGCGGTACTCTGCACCCTTATCATCTAACAAGGGAGCTATGTATGTACGGGTAGAGGTGCGCGCCGGAGCAAAAAAAGAGGCCGTCATACAAACGGATGCAAAAACCTACACGATTGCAGTAAAGGAACCTGCAGCGCGCAACCTCGCCAATATGCGCGTGCGTGAGGTGCTCGCGCGACTCCTCGGGCTTCCGGTGCCCGCGGTGCGCATGATTTCGGGACATCGATCACCCCGTAAGATTTTTGATATTAGCAACTAGCCTCGCAGCACCTCTTCATACTTGGTTTCTTTTTTCCCTTCCGGCACCACACGAATGGGCAGAAAAAAACCGTTTTCGTATTTTGCTGTCTTTATCTTTACTCTCACCTTCTTCTCTCCTTTCTGATAGAAAAAATACGTGCCAGGACTCTCCGCATACGCGCGGTATGTATTCCAGTTTGTGTGCGCGTCGCCCGAGAGGTCAAGGAGACCTTCCTCCTTAGAAATCTTTCCACACTTGGTTGCTAAAGAGTGGTCTTGCGGTATAGCTCCCCGTGTACCTTCTAGATATCCTGGGAGGATTTCTACAAGAAGTTCTGCGCCCGCCTGTATGAGGCGCGGGCGCAGCTCGCGCGTGGTCTCTCCAGGGTCGATAGCGATTTCCTTTGCAGCGAGCACATCACCTGCATCTAGCTCACGTACCATTTTCTGAATAGTTACTCCCGTCACCCTCTCACCATGAAGGAGCGCGGCTTCGACAGGGGAAGCGCCCCTATACTTCGGGAGGAGCGAGTAGTGGACATTGAGCACGCCCTTTGGGAAAGCGGCGATGAGTGCTTCCGGCAGAATCTTTCCGTAGGCGACCACGATCGCGTAGTCGCACTCATACAAACGAATTTCCTCAATACCGTTCTTATCTATTTTCTCTGGAGTTACCAAAGGAAGTCCGAGTTCCTTCGCGTAGAGCGCAGTACTCGAGGGTGTGAGCGCCATGCCGCGCCCTTGGGGCGCGGGGGGAGAGGAAACCACGAGTGCAGGTACGAAGTTTCGTGCGACGAGATACGCGAGGGTATCGCGCGCGACGTACGGAGTGCCAAAGAATACAAAGTTATGCATGCTCATCTAATTTCCAATTTTCTTGTGCTCGCGACTTCTGGGGCCGGTCTTCAGGCGCAATCTCTTTGAGATTGGTTGCAGTGTCTATAAAAAGCTTGCCCTCGAGATGATCGATTTCGTGCTGAAATGCTTGCGCAAGAAGACCGCCCGCGCCCCGAGAGAATTTCTTGCCCTGCTCGTCATACGCCTCTACACTGGTGCGCGTATAACGCATGATTTTCCCATAGGTACCGCGCACTGAAAGGCAGCCCTCTTCTTTCTCGACTTTCTTGCGAGAGGTTTTCTTGATAACCGGATTTATATAGACGCCAATGTCGGGGACAACCTCGGGCGCATCATCCTTTGGCGGAGGCTCCATACGGTCGTAGCGTACGATGAAAACGCGCCGGGAAACGCCTATTTGTGGCGCGGCGAGCGCGACCCCATCCGCCTCCGCATCAAGTGTTGCTGCCATTTCTGTGAGCACTGTGTGAAGCGCACCCCCACCAAATTCATGGGGCTCTATGGGTGTTGCCACTTGTCGTAACACCGTGTTGCCATCTTGGACAATACTCATGGAAGGACTATACCCCCTTACCACTTTCTTGTGAAAGTCATGACGGAGTTGGTATATATATGAGAGAGAGTAAAAGTGATACGGAGTATAAAAAAACCGACCTCATGCGAGGCGGTTTATAAAGGACGATGGGCGCGCGGGGCTGCTCGGGCGTTGGTGGTGGGGGGTACCACCAGGGGGGGGAAAGCAGCCCCGCGCTAGGACAGTCGACATGGACTGAGGAGACGACTGCCTTTTTGCATTTTACTTTTTCAGGGCGCGTTGTCAACCAAGCACCACCAAGCACCATAGGAATGATGCTCGGCGAGACTTACTTCGTTTCTACGACTAAAAAGGCTTTTCTTCTTTTGCTTCTTGCGTATGTTTCTTGGGGTCCACTTCATACCAGAACTTTTTGCTAAAATGCTTCGCTTTGTCACAAACGCTTTTGAGGTAGTAGAGATCTTTCGTGGGTATGCCGGTGAGAATAAATCCCATGCGCGCCATGCTGACAAGCGGAAGGCCGTCTTTCGCGCGACCAGCATTGAGGTGCGTACGGAAATAGCGCATGAGCTCTCCGCGCTCGGTTTTTCCCTTACGGCCTGCCAGTGAGAGGTCTTTTGATTTTTCTACCGTCCGTGCAAGCTCGCCGATATGTTTCATACCCGGTCAGCGAGAGAGCGGAAGCTCGAAGACTTTCTGAGTGTCAGAGATAATCACGGAGTGTTCGGTCCAAGGCACTGCACGCACCAGTATGCCCTGTATAAGGGGTACGAAGAATTGTGGCTCGCGCGGGTCAAGCTCAATGATGTATGAAGTACCGCCGGCGGCAACGATGAGTGCGTCGTCTCGGCCCGGGAAGAGTGCAATAGATTCAAGGGGATTTCGTGGAGCATAGATGACCGTTGAAGACGGGCATGGGTTTGTGCGCGTGCCGCCCTCTTCTTCGGGGCAGAGAAGGAAATCAGGTGCCGCACAGGAAGGTGTGGTGGTTGCGTCCGCAACAATACGGTTGCTTGCTACATACACCACTGCACATCCGCCTCCCATCACCAGCGGCTCAGTTTTTGTGGGAAGTCGATGCGCGAGGAGTGCGGCAGCTCCTGCCGCGCGCTCATCGCCGTGGAGGACACGCAGGGGAAGTTCTTTGGGAACGAGGATGGGGGAGAGCGCCGTAGTAGCACCCGAGGAAATAGCAAAGAGCTCGTTCCACGGCTGCATTTTCGGAGCGTCGACGATAACGGAGTGCGTGCCGGGCAAAAGGCGCAGCGAGGTCATACCGCTCGCACCAATACTGTGCCGGCGCACCTGGTCGACATACACATACGTTCCTTGCGGCACCTCTTGTATAACCAGAGTGCCGGTCAAGACGGGAACCCCGTCACTTCCGAGGCGCCATCCAAACAGAAAGAGGAGATAGAGAGATAGGAATAGAATTGCCGTAAGTGCGACACCAAGGTACCCCCCTATTTCTGTAGCAGATAGTTTCTTCGAAGCCATAAGTTGAGAGAGGATAGCATACATGCCGCTCTAGAGCTTGTCTTGAAACCTTATATGCAAGGCGCGGCAGATGAGGTTTTTGAGAGTTGCTCTAGCCCTCGCGTGCCGAAATGTCAGCGCCGAGGTCCTTCAGCCTTCTGACCAGATCTTCATAGCCGCGATTTATGCTGTAGACGTTTGAAAGCGTAGAGCGCCCCGTCGCTGCCAATGCGCCAATAAGGAGAATTGTCGCGGGACGTAGCGCCGGTGGGCAGGTGATGTCGGCGCCGCGCAGGTGGCGTGGCCCAGTGATCTCGATGCGGTGAGGATCAAGGAGCTGAGTCTCGGCACCAAAGCGATCAAGCTCAGTGTAGTAGATCGCGCGCTTTTCATATACCCAGTCGTGGATCAGTGTCTCGCCCTTTGCTTGGGTTGCGATAACGGCGAAGAAAGGAAGATTATCGATGTTTAATCCCGGGTAGGGGCGCGCGTGTATTTTCTCGGGAAAGGCCTGAAGTTCCGAGGGTTCGAGATACAGGTTTGCAAGTTTCGTAATGCCGTTCTCAGAAACTCCTTGATCTTCGATACGAAAAGAAAGACCCATCTTTTCTAGCACTTGCAGTTCGACCTCAAGGAACTCAATAGGTACACGAGAAAGGGCGAGTGCGGAGTGAGTAGTCGCGGCTGCCGCAATAAAGAACATGGCATCGGTAGGATCCTCGCCCACGGTATATGCGACGTCCTTCGTGCACTCGGAGATTCCGTGTATGACGAGCGTCGTAGTGCCTATGCCCTCCACCTGAATCCCGAGAGCTTGCAGGAAACCGCATACCTCTTGTACCTGAT
>JBASFO010000068.1:0-11562 GCA_049653065.1 Minisyncoccia bacterium | reverse complement strand
GTCCACGAGGCTCCGACGTTTTGTGTATAAGAAGCTATGACCCCGCTTCCACCGATGCCTGCGTCTCCTCTTTTTCTATGTGCGCTCCCCAGAAGTAGAGCCCGGATACGGCGAGGAATGCGCCTATACACATAGCAATAACGAGCGAACCGAGCGTTGTACGCGAGCTTGGTGCGGGTGGTGGCTGCGGTATGGTCAGGAGTTCATTCATCGCAACATAAGACGTGCCTACTGCCCTTCAAAGGCGCCATCAAGTTCATAGAGAGCCGCGTCAAGCTCGGCATCGAATTCATCAGGATTTTCCGCTGCGAGATCAGTTTCAATTGACGCAGGGTCGGTAGAAGCGCCCTGCTCGGACAGTTCTTCTAGTGCCGTGTTCTGGAGCACCTCTTCCTCTACTCGCTCATTCAAGAAGTAGTATGCGCCAAGCACGATAACCACGACAATAACGATAAGGCCAATGACAACTCCCACTGAGGAGCGTGGCTTCGGTGCTGCAGTAGGCATCTCAGGAACGGGAGAAACAGGGGGAATAGGTTGTAGGGGTTCCATAGGGAAAGAGATTACGGGGTAGTAGATTCTTCAGAGTCGGGCTCTAAGTCCGTTTCTGGATTTTTTAGTGCCGCTGCTGCCGCGCGGAGCGCCTCGTGAGCCGCGCGGAGCGCCGCCTTTGCCGCTTCACGCTCGTCTGCGGTTTCTCCCAGTGCTTCTTTTGGACTCTCCGATGAGAGCGCTTCATCGACCGCGGCGACTGCAGCATCGACAGCGTCTGCCGCCGCTGCGATCTTTTCATCCGCATCAGCAAGAAGGGAAGAGGCCTCGGAGACGTCTTCACCTTCCGACTCAAGCTCGGCGATCCTTCCCTCAATGCGATCGGCAATGCCAGAGAGCCGTTCGAGCATCTTTCCCATGAGTTCCGCGAAATGGTCTGCACGCCGTGCGATGTGCTCTTTCATAGCCTCGCTCATAGCGCCCTTCCAACGCTCGGTTGAGGATGCGAAAAGGCCTTTCCTTTCTTCCCATTGGGCTTTCAGTAGCTCGCGCCTCTCCCCACGGTTTTCCTCGAAAAGATCGTGCCGCTCCCCCTTGTTTTCAAGGAAGAGAGCGCGGCGTTCATCTTTATTCGTAAGGAACAGCGCATGGCGTTCCTCAGGGGTACTGCTTCCCATGAGCGCACGACGCTCTCCTTTGTTTTCCATAAAGAGTGCTTTCCGTTCACCTTTGTTTTCCTCAAACACATCTTTGCGCTCTCCTTTATTTTCAAGGAAGAGATCATGGCGTTCCTGTAAATTCTCTTTTGTCTGCTTCGCTCGCTGTAGTGCATTCGGATACAGCGGTTTCGGATCACTTGATGGCGTTTCGCCTTCTTCCGCGTACGCGGGAAGTGCGACGAGCGCAATCATGACTAGGGCAATGCGTATAAATCGCGTACTCATAGGGTAAAGGTAATTGACTTTTGTAAAAGGCGCGGCACTCGTGTCCTGTGGCACTCGCGTCCTAACAACTAGTATAAACGTTTCTCGTAGCCCTTTGAGGTGGCTAGTGGATACCTGTTCTTTAACTGGGACTTTCCATCAAGAAACCCCTCGCACGCGAAGCGTGCGAGGGGTTTCTTGATGCTCTACCTTACGATTTCGTGTATGCAGCAACCGCCTTCAAAAACGCTTCTTCCGCCTCCGCTTTTCCCTTGAAACTTGGGATAGTGACGACGTACTGATTTTGATCTTTCCCTTTTAAATGTTTGTACGTCTCAAAGAAGTGCTGAAGCTCCTTCAGGGTGTGGGGATTTACGTCAGTGATGTCTTGTACGTTTTCCCATCGCTTGTCCGCGACGGGGACGGCGATGATCTTCGGGTCGGCTTCGCCGCTGTCTATCATCTCCATGTAGCCGACTGGTCGTGCTTTCACGAGGATACCGGGCAGTACGGGGTATGTCGCGAGAAGCAGAACGTCTATAGCATCGCCATCGTCCGCAAGGGTACGCGGCACAAAGCCATACTCGCAGGGATACGCAGCGGAAGAGTAGTTGGCGCGGTCAAGCGCGATGAGCCCCGTGTCTTTGTCTATCTCATATTTATTCGAGGAACCTTTCGGAACTTCGACGATCACATTCATCTCCTCTTTAGTTCCCGGGTCAATGTCGTACATGGCCATATACACCTCAGTGTACTACGCTTCGTCGCGTGATTCCTTTTCGTCCACTTTCGATTCATCTCCTTCTTCGCTTTTTGCGAGCTCTTCTTCTGCGGGGAGCTCCGCTTTAGCGATGCTGTCGTCTTTAATAATTTCCAGGGGAGATTCAGTCGGAGTAATTCCTGCTTCCTCTGCGGGTGAACCGGTGTCCTCGGGTGTCGCTTCTACTTTCGGCTCTGCTTCCGCCGTGCCCCCCACCGACTTAATGTCGATGTTCCAACCGGTAAGCTTTGCCGCAAGGCGTACGTTTTGCCCGCCGCGGCCTATCGCAAGAGATTGCTGATCTTCGGAGACCGTGACCGTCGCGCGGTGCTCAGTCTCATCGAGCTCGACCTCAAGCACGGTTGCAGGAGAGAGCGCTTCCTTTATGAATGCCTTTTGGTCTTCTGACCACTCAATGATGTCGATGCGCTCACCGCCAAGCTCGCTCATGACGGTTGAAACACGTACGCCGCGCTGGCCGACGAGAGAGCCCACGGGGTCCACATGCGGGTCAACGGAGGCAATGGCGATTTTCGTACGGCTTCCCGGTTCGCGTGAGATATTTTTTACCTCGATACTTCCTGCGGCAAGCTCGGGAGCTTCCATCTCAAACAGTTTCACCACAAAGCGGGGGTTAGCACGCGAAAGTCGCAGGTATACACCACGAAAGCCCTCGTCTACGGCGCCGAGATAGGCGCGAATGCGCTCTCCAGGACGATAGCGCTCGCCCGGAATCTGCTCCTCGTAAGGGATGACACCTGTGGCGCGTCCGAGGTCCACAAAGAGCGAGCCGCGCTCGACCCGCTGTACCGCACCCGAGACGATTTCTCCCTTTTTGTGACCAAACTCCTCAAGAATTGAGAGTTTTTCTGCCTCACGGATTTTCTGAATGACTACCTGCTTTGCGGTTTGCGCCGCAATACGTCCGAAATCGTCTTGGGGCTCCAGCGGAAAGACAATCTCACTCCCAAGCTCGGCACCGCGGCGGATACGCCGCGCATCTTCAAGGAGAATGTGCTTTTCCGCATCAAAACGGGGCAACTCTCCCTCAGCCAAGGTTTGCTCAGCGTGCTCATGTGCCCATCCACCCTGCGGGGAATGTGGCACCTCTTCTGCTTCCTCTTCAGGAGTAGGAAAGCGCACCATGGTTTCATCAACCACCTGCTTCACCTGTTCAAATTCAACCGTTCCCGTGTTCATATCGAGCCGCGCGTGCACTACCTGGCCGCGCTTGCCGTACTCTTTCTTGTACGCAGTCGCCATCGCGCTTTCGATAGCGTCTATCATCGTCTCTTTCGAGATACCGCGCTCTTCAAACTCGCCGAGCACTGATTGGATTGTTTTGAGATCTAACATGGTAACTAGCGGTTAGGCTTTAGGTGCTAGGCCCTAGCAGCTAAAAGATCCTTTTTAAAAGAAATGCCCGCGCACGCGGACATTTCAGGTACCTCTTATATACCACTCTGGGGGATGACCCGTCAATTGGGTAAAAGAAGCGCCCGGAGTCCCTCAAAGGGGTTTGGGTCCGGGCGCAAAACAAAGGAGTGGGGAACAGTATGTGTTATGCCGCCTCGAAGGCAAGGTTCTGCTTGGTCCTTCGTGCCGCAGGCATCTCGGCGGGGAGAGCCGTCATGCGCACGTCTTCGTCGATGAAGAGCGCGAAGTCGATTTTCTCGTCGCCGATGAGCACATAGTCAGTTTTTTCGTCTGAGCTACCCGGCAAAAGCCATGCGTGCGACACCTGTTCAGGAAGATCGTAATTCTCCTGAATGAGCCGCGGCACGTTGTGGATACTGATCGGCGTCTTCGTGAAAAAACACGCGACGCACGACAGAGCGGCATCGCGCTTCCGGAAATAGCTTCCGGGTGGCGCAAGTGCAGCAATCCTCTCGACCCGTCCCGGCCTTCCCGGCGCGTCCGCGACATTTACCACACGGTAGACCGTGTGAGGCACGACCGCAAGCGGGGCGCGGACGAGTATTGATCCTTTACACATTCTTTTCTCCATTTTCTTTCCGGTACACGAGGATACTGATTCATCCCCGGAATTCGTACACTACCTATACACCGCTCACGCATCAATCGCGCTATACTTTATAGAGTCATGAAAGTCTCTGAAAAAGATTTGAAGGAATTCATCCTCGACTCGGGCCTCGTGCCGCGTAAAGACGTCGAGGCTGCCGAAGAAGAGGCGAAAAAAAGGAAACAATCCGTCGGTGATATCTTACTCGCGCAGGGCGCGCTCACGGGAGATGCACTCCGCAGAGTGAAAGCCTACGTGCTCGGGATTCCTTTCGTGAATTTAAAAGAAATGAAAGTGCCGCTTGAGACACTCTCTCTTATCCCCGAACCCATCGCCCGCACCCACAGCATCATTGCGTTTAAAAAGGAGGGAGGGAATCTCGAGGTCGCAATGCTTGATACGGAGGACCTGCCCGCGATAGATTCAGTTAGAAAGAAGACCGGTCTCAATATCCAGGCGAGACTGACCGACGAGGAGTCGGTGCGCGCGGCGCTTTTGCAATACCAGAAATCGCTTAAGGAAGAGTTTGGAGACCTCATTGCGACTGAAGCTGGCAGAATTAATCTCGTGAAAGATGCGGGGGTCCAGGGTGAAAACGCCTCGGGAGATGAACTTAAGAAAATGGCAGAAGACCTGCCTATCGTCCGTATCGTCGACACACTCCTGCGCCACGCCATTACCCAAGACGCCTCCGACATTCACATAGAGCCCATGGAACTCGAGGTGCTGGTACGCTACCGCATTGACGGGATTCTCCACGACGCAATGACTTTGCCGCGTGTTGCTGCGCCCGGCATCACCGCACGCATCAAGGTACTCGCAAACCTGAAGCTCGATGAAAAGCGGTTACCGCAGGATGGGCGTTTTAAAATGGAGACCGAAGCTGACAAAGTATCGTTTCGTGTGTCACTCCTCCCTACCTACTACGGAGAGAAAATAGTCATGCGCCTTCTCCGAGAAACCGGAGAGGGATTTACGCTCGAAGCTCTCGGTTTTCACGGAGAGGGATTGGAGCGCATCCACAAGGCAGCGAAGGCGACGACCGGCATCATTCTGGTCTCAGGACCGACCGGCTCGGGGAAAACCACGACTCTCTACACCATTCTCGATATTTTGAATACACCTGACGTCAATATCTCCACTATTGAAGATCCTATCGAGTACCAAATGAAGCGGGTGAATCAAACGCAGGTGAATCCTGCTATTGGATTTACGTTTGCCTCGGGACTCCGTGCACTCCTGCGCCAGGACCCCAACATCATCATGGTCGGTGAGATACGTGATGCAGAAACTGCATCGCTTGCGATAAATGCGGCGCTCACCGGCCACATCGTGCTTTCAACTATTCACACCAATTCATCGGCAGGTGCCATCCCGCGCCTCATGGATATGGGTGTCGAGCCATTTCTCCTGGTATCAACTCTGCGTATTGTGGTGGGGCAGCGCCTCGTGCGTCGCCTTTCAGACGCAAAAGAGCAGTACACGCTTTCCGCAAAAGAACGGGAAAAAGTATTCCCCGAGGAGCATTTTGATGCGGCACTTCGTGCACTTGTCGAGGAAAAGCTTATGAAGGAGGGAAGTAAATTAGATGACGTTCCATTTTCTCGCCCCAAAGTAGAGGATGCGTACAAGAGTCGTATCGGTATTCACGAGGTACTTCAGGTCACCTCTTCAATACGCGAACTCATCATGAAGGAAGCAACTTCGGAGCAGATTGAGATACAGGCAAGAAAAGAAGGTATGCTCACCATGCTTGAAGACGGGGTGTACAAAGCCTCGCGCGGCATCACGTCGCTTGAAGAAGTGCTCCGCGCTGTCTCGGAATAGCGATTGTTCTCGTCGTCCGTGTGCAACACCTGGTGTTGCACTACACCAAGCTCTTAAACCAAGAGTTGATTTTTATGAGTGTATTCGTATAGTGCTTGAGGAGCATTGTCGCTTCGAAAGCAAACCCTACAGGAGGAACTTGTGGGTAAAACAACTATCGCGGTCTTGTATGGACTTGTCGTAGCGGTGCTGCTGGTCAACATGATCGGCCCGCCCCTACTTTCGTGGTCGGGTATGCAACTCGACTGGTACGATCTGTCCTTTGGCGGCGTACTCGCGGGGGTGTCGGCGTGGCGTCCAAAACTAGGATTTTTCATCTCCCTCCCGTATCTCGTCTTTGTGAGTGTACTAAACGCAATCGCCAATGCGCCGGACTTGTGGTTCAAGTATTTGCTCACCCTGAGCATACTTCTCGCCCCGGCCTACCTAGTTTGGCCGGTCGTGAGCGGTTACTTTGATCTTTCCCGAAACAAACGGCTCGCGCGCCCAACACAAGGCACTCTTTGAGTTAGGGCATCGAAGACAAACGAGAAAGCGGGTGGCCCTTGGCCACCCGCTTCACTTTGTGTGTTTCGGTAAGAGCAATCGACTATCACTCCATGGTACGATTTCCTGTAGTGAAGTTCACCGCAACGATACGAAATGCAGAAGGTGTCGAAGAAAAGCGCGTCGTCGACGCGCCCACGCGATTTGCAGTGTATGCTGATATAGAAAAGGAGGGCGGCACAGTCATGAAGCTCGAAGAGGGCGGTGGAGGCATCGTGGTGCCGAAGTGGCTCGACATTAAGCTCACGAGCGGTGTGAAGATGGAGGAGCGCATCACGTTTACGAAGAATCTTGCGGCAATGCTCAAAGCCGGACTCACCCTCTCACGCGCGCTCTCAGTTATACATCGACAATCGCAGAATAAATCCCTAAAACGAATAGTTACTGAGCTTGAAGAGGAGGTGAAGAAAGGAACGGCGTTTCACGAAGCGCTCGAAAAGCACTCGAATGTTTTTAATAAACTCTTCATAGCGATGACAAAGGCGGGAGAGGAATCGGGAACTCTAGCCGACTCACTCCAGGTGGTCGCGCGCCAGATGGACCGCTCTTTTACCCTGGAGAAGAAAATAAAGGGCGCAATGATTTATCCCTCCATCATTCTTTTTGCAATTGCGGTCATCGGGGTACTCATGATGATTTATGTGGTTCCTACACTTTCTGCAACCTTTAAGGATCTCGGGGCAGAGCTTCCTCCCGCAACAAAGACGGTCATCGCCATTTCCGATTTCATGGCTTCCCACGTGCTGCTTGTCCTTGGAATGCTCATCGCCGCTACGCTCGCACTTTTGTGGTTTTTACGCACCAAGTTTGGAGGAAATCTCGTACTTGCCCTCTCCTTATATATACCAGTTATCTCTACTCTGGTTCGTGAGACCTACAGCGCGCGCGTCGCGCGCGCCCTCTCCTCGCTCCTCTCCTCGGGTGTTGAAATGCTTTCCGCAATCGCTATTACAGAAGAGGTTGTGGGGGATAATAAGTTTGGCAAAGTCGTGGCCGAAGCAGCAGTACGGGTAAAAAAGGGAGACCCTCTGTCTGCACCTTTCGTCGAGCACACAAAGCTCTACCCCGTGTTTGTCGGTGACATGATTGCGGTCGGAGAGGAGACTGGCCAGGTGGCCGGAATGCTCGTGCAGGTGGCCGACTACTACGAAGCAGATGTTGAGGAAGGCACCAAAGATCTCTCTACTATCATCGAGCCCATACTGATGCTTATTATCGGCACGTTCGTTGGCATCTTTGCAGTGACGATGATTTCTCCCATCTATTCGCTTTCTTCACAAATCTAGAGAATCTCTCACGTGGGGTGAAGATACTGCGCTATCATACAAGGTGTATGCGTTCCTTGCGTAGCGCGGAAAAGTGGAGAGGAATGTCTATGATAGATGTTCTGGTTGGCACAGGACTCGTCCTCATCATTTTCCTTTCCCTCTTTGGCATTTTACGTGCCTCCCTTCAGATTTCTGGAATCGCGAAACTCAAAGTGGTCGCTACCGCTCTTGTGAGCTCTCACATCGAATACCTGCGTTCGCTTCCCTATGATGACGTCGGTACTGAGGGTGGTATCCCTGCGGGTGTGGTGCCACAGTATGCAAGTTCCACCAATGCAGGTGTTTCTTTTGATGTTCGTACCTATATTGAATACGCAGATGATGCCGCTGATGGATTGGGAGTAGTAGACACCAATGGCATTACTACCGACTACAAACAGATAAAGGTCGTAGTTTCCTATACGGTAGGTGGCATAGTTCGTTACGTTACCTTGATTAGTACCGTAGCGCCGAAGGGCATCGAGTCTACTACCGGGGGTGGAACCCTTCTTATTTCCGTCGTTGACGCAGGAGGTACCGCAGTCGCTGGAGCAACAGTACATATAGAAAATGAGGCAGTGTCGCCCGCTGTCGATTTTTCGACCTTTACCGACTCCTCAGGACAGGTGCTTCTCCCAGGCGCACCCACCTCAACCGAATATCAAATCAATGTCTCAAAGACCGGGTATTCTTCTGCAGAAACCTATGAACGTGATGCCACCAATGCAAACCCAACTCCTGGATACTTCACCGTGGTCGCAGGCTCTACCACCTCAGGCACCTTTGCGATAGACCGCCTCGCGACACTTCTCATACGTACCTTCTCACCGATAGACACGTTTATCTGGAGCGACCCACTTGATACCGCAGACGACCTGTACTCGATTACGAATGTGCTCGTGAGCGGCGGCGCACTTGTACTCTCGGGTGGCCCTGATACCTATGCAGCAAGCGGATCAGCCCTCTCAACGACGACTGCTCCGGCGCGACTTGCCGCGTGGACAGAGGCTACCGCATCGGCGGTAGAACCTCTGGGCACCTCGCTTCGCTACAAGGTGACAGACGCCTCCGGAACGCCTCTTCCGGATGCCGAGGTTCCAGGAAACTCTGCAGGGTTTACCGGAACTACAGATTTAAGTGCGGTGTCGACTACGACCTATCCTTCGCTGCGACTTATCGCAGAACTCTCAAGCGGCGATCCTTTGCTCACCCCCCAGCTTCTTCTATGGAGCGTCGAATACGAAGCCGGACCCAATCCGCTCCCGAACGTAGCATTTGATATGCGCGGAGCGAAAACCGTTGGTTCGACCTCAGGTGGTGCTCCCCTCTACAAAACAGAATTTGCAAGTACGACTGATTCTTCTGGAGAACGTACGCTACTGCTTGAGTGGGATTCATATGAATTCACCGTACCCGCGTACACCATAGCGACCTCAACCCCCGTTCCTCCCTACGATGTACTGCCAAATACCGTGATAGATGCGTTCCTCATTCTCTCCCCATGAGGCGCACCCATCTTTGTCGAGGAGTGAGGCGTGGCATGAGTCTCATGGAAACCATTGCGGTCCTTGCTGTGCTTGGAATTGTTGTTAACGCACTTTTCTCCATGATTCATACCTTTTATGTGCAGCACGCGTATTTATTTGAAGCTACTGTTTCAGTTGATCAGGCGCGTCGGGGGCTCACCACTATGCTCCATAACATTCGCGAAGCGTCCTATGGCGATGACGGTAACTTTCCTGTGGGTGCCGCAGCCTCTTCAAGCGTAACCTTTTATTCTGATATTGATACTGACGGCGGCGTCGAGCGGGTGAAGATATGGCGCTACGAGGATACGCTCTACAAAGTGGTAACGAACGCAGGAGGCAACCCCCCTACCTATGTAGGACAAACAAGCGCCACCTCAACCATCGCCACCTTTCTTAGAAATGCTTCCTCCACAGCGCTCTTTTCGTACTATGATACCAATGGGGTCGAGCTTTCAACTTCGACACCCGATCTTTCACAAATTTCCTCTGTTGCTGCACATATTGAAATCGATCTAAATCCAAGCCGTGCACCTCAAGTATTTACGCTCTCCGGAAGTGCAACTTTGCGAAATCTCAAAGACCAATGAAACGAACCCCTCATCGCGGCTATCTCATGCTCCTCGCCATTGCGTTTGGTGCAGTGTTTCTCACCGTGTTCGGCGGCATGACCTTCTTTGTGCTTTCCGAGAATAAACTCCAATCACAAAACACCCTTTCCACAGAAGCGTTTGCGCTTGCTGAAGCAGGACTTGAGTACTACCGATGGCACCTCGCCCATTTCCCAGATGATCTTCAAAACGGAACAGGGGTGCCAGGGCCCTATGTCATGGACTATGATGATCCTGAGGGAGGGCTCGCCGGTACCATAACGCTCGATATCCTCAACAATACTTCCTGTAATCAAAGTAACTCCATAGATATTGAATCCACAGGAGCGAGTGCGTCTGCTCCGGGCGTTACCCGTACGGTCTCGGCGCGCTACGCGCGCCCATCGGTAGGACTCTACTCCTATATTGTAAATGATTCTTTGTGGGCGGGTGCGGACCGCGTTATTTCTGGTCCGTTTCATACGAACGGTGGCATACGCATGGATGGGACTTCAAACTCAACCGTGTCTTCCTCGCTCTCGACATGGAACTGCACCTCTACCTATGGATGTATTCCCGATAACCCCACTGCACCGGGAGTTACGGGAACTGGCGTAGATCAGGCGCTTTGGGAATACCCAGTGCCTCAGGTTGATTTTGCGGCGATTGCGGCTGATTTCGGTTCTTTGAAAACCATAGCGGAGGCAAGTGGCACCTATCTTGAGCGCTATAGCACCACCAATGGCCAAGGTGATCCGGCGTACTGGCGCGGGTACCACCTCACATTCAATGCGGACGGTACTGTAACGGTCAAACAAGTCTCCTCTACACGTCAAAACTCGGTAACGCCGGTAAACAGCGCCGATGGGAATACCGATCGTATTGAAATCCAAAATGAATCGCAGACGGAAATTACACTTATACCCCCAGACTGCGGTCTCATTTTCGTTGAAGACAATGTGTGGATTGACGGAATCGTGGACGGGAAAATAACTCTCGTCGCCGCAAATGTTGAGAATGCAAACATTACTCCAAACGTGTATGTCCAAAGTGATGTGGTGTATGAAAATACTGATGGCTCTGATGGTTTGACGGTTATCGCCGCGCGCAACGTACTTATTTCCCCCCAAGCACCGGAGTCGATGACTCTCAATGGCATTTTCATCGCTCAGGGAGGAGCCTTCGGAATGAATGCTTATTCCTGCAATAGCGGTTTTGCAACTAAAAGCGGCACCCTCACCATTCTCGGAACGACGGTGTCGAATAAGCGCACAGGCACGAAATGGACCTCGACCTGCAGCAATGGACTCTATAAAGGATATCAGACTCGTATCGATTCCTTTGACCGCCGCAACGCCACTGATCCTCCCGCGTTTACTCCCGTGGTGTCCCAAGACTACGAATTCATTGATTGGAAAGAAGAATAAGTGACTCCCTTTTTTAAGAGTAGGGGGAGAATCTAGATTGGTTCAGCACGTACCTCGCTCGCTTGTGGCTGGGTAAGTGATCTCCATTCTTCATCAAACCCCATCACTTTATTATGACGTACGTCATAATAAAGTGATGGG
>JBASFO010000067.1:0-11809 GCA_049653065.1 Minisyncoccia bacterium | reverse complement strand
TCATCCAGGGACCTCGGTAGGGATGATGGAAGTATGAACGCGCACGAAACGCTTCGAGCGCCTCGTGCATTTCCGCTCTTTGGCGGTAGCCACCGACATCTTCCCAGGGATAGTCGTTGAATTTCTCGCTAAACAGTGGTGCAGGTTTGAGTTGGTTATACCGCTCGGAAATAAAAGGCTTGAAGATGTTTGCCGTAAAGGCGTTCATCGTACCGTAGTACTTGTCTTTGGGTGCCGAGTAGATGCCGCGTATGCCTACATCAAACCCCGGCTTCCCGATGTTTCGCTCGACAGCAGCAATAATCTCCTTTTGCACTTCAGTTGGGTTTGGGAATCCGACGATCTCTCGCAGATTGCCCTCATGATCAATTTCTTCACGTTTGTTCACGGTATCGTCACGAAGTTTCTTGACTATCACCGCCCCCTCATCGCGCCACGTGTAATTCTTTCCTTTCTCATTCTTTCTTCCTCGATACTTCTCCCCCTTCGACCATCGAATCATGAATTGAAGCCAGAGCTGCTCGCCAGGACCAAGGGAGCTCATAAGCTCCATCATTTGTGCGAGCGGATCCACCTGCTGCTCTATTTTCTGAGAGGGTTGATCAAGACCCCACTCGACGTAGGATTGAATGGGATAGGGATCGGGAAGTGCAGTCAGGTACTCACACGCAAACATGCCGTAGGGCTCGTGCGTTGGATTCCGGAGTCTTGCATAATCAACCGCTTCTATGAGCTCTATCTCCGGATACTGAGAGTAAAAGAAACTCTCGAGAGCACTGCGCATGTTGACCCGCGTATAGACAAAGAAATGTACCTTTCCCTCGAGAGAGGCTATTTCAAAGGACCACCATGGTCGTGTTCTTCCCCACCAATAGCGCTTGAACCAGGTGCCGGTACCCGGACCGAGGTTCAGTGAGGAAAACACCGATTCCATAGCTTTCGGGGATTTAAAGATCTCTCTCGGAATGCGCATTTCAAGCAGCACAAATTGATTTCTCCGGTTAAAGTTCACCTGCCGCATATGAATAAAGCGCATCATGGCAAAACGGCCAAGAAGGATGGGGAGCCACACGGGGCCAAGGAGAAATACCATCTCCCAGTTCACTGCACTTTGGACTGGCGCTACCGTACTATATACAAATGTTGCGAGTGCTCCTACGATAATGAGGAACCAACCAGGAATAATAAATCCTGCTCCCTCATTGGTGCTTTCAAGCATCGCGTGGAGTTCCTCGAGGCCTGGAAGGTGGAGATCACTATTGCCATTGCCATTTCCGCCGCTTGAAGACATACGCATAGTATACAGCGCTTGAAGCGAAGCTTCAGCCCTTCTTATCCTCAATTCCTTTTTCTGGTACCTGAGATGAGAAAACCCGCCGTGCGGCGGGTTTTCTACTTCCTACTCCTACATGGTATTTACACAACTGAGTAAATGCCGTCCTTACTGCGCTTGAAGTGCTTTGGATCGTTCAAGTTTACGAGTATGGTGTTGTCTTTTACGTAGCGCACTTTCTTTACTTCCTCGAGCACTTTCTCACGGGAGAGAGGTCCGGATTTCTTGAGTATGTCGCGAATCACGTCACGGACGACGCCCGGGCGGTAGCCCCACTCAGAAAGGGCGTAGAGACCTCGGCCGACGAGCACAAAACGCTGATCCTTCATGAGCTCGTTGTGTGTGGTCGCTACATGAGCTTTCTTTGCGAAAAGTTCAGTGATGATGTTTGCTACATCACGGAAATGCATCGGAGCACCCTGACGCTTTACCACGAGGTACGCGTAGTCGCGGATACCCTTCGTACGTATTGCAGGAGCCCCTGCACGGCCCCACTCGGAAAGCGGATTTGCAGAAATAGTCTTTGAAAGGCTGAGCCAGCGCTTCAATACCTCTTCGTTTCGGTATGCAGTATCGATGTCGCGAAGTTCCGTGAGAAAACGCTCGAAGAGTTCACTTTCAGAAAGCACCTCTTCGTCAGAAAGGTTCTCATAGAGTGAGGAAAGTGCGGCATGTACCTTCTTTGCGGTTGAGTGACTCACGTGCCAGCGTGCGAGAAACTCATCAGTTTCGCGTTCACGATAAAACTCGCTTCCCACAACGAGGAGAAAACGAAATCGATTCTTTTCCTTCTCATCTCCCCCAAGGTCGTCGAGCAAGTTGTCTTCGGGCACAATTGCACCCAAGGATTCTAGGTAGTCAGAAAGTCGATTGAATACATTCTTTGCGTCTTTAAATGATTTCGAATTACGCACCGCCTCTATCGCCGCGGCTTCTATCTGACGTACGCGTTCTCGGGTAATACCCCAGCGCTCACCGATAGCTTCAAGTGTCTCGCGTTTGCCGGAGGCACCAAGTCCAAAGCGAAGGGTGAGCACTTCGCGTGCGCGATCCGAGACTTCGGAAAGAAGATTCTTTATAAGCGGCACATTCTCAAATAGGGGCTTCTTAGAAACTCGTTTCTTTGAAAATAAGGCGGAATTGCTAGGTTTTGTTGCCATTGTGTTCTAATTATACCAAAGCCTATAATTTACGCAAGTACCGGTACGGTGTCCTTACGGCACTATGTTGATAATGCGTCCCGGCACATAAATTACCCGTGTCGGATCTCTGCCCGAGAGCGTAGCAGAAACTGTGGGGAGCGCGAGCGCCGCAGCGAGCGCCTCCTCCTCAGTCGCGTTTGGAGAGAGGGTAATTTCTCCTTTTTTCTTTCCTTTCATTTGGACTATCACCTCTACCTCCTCTTCTACCAAAAGTGCGTCTTCAAACACCGGCCACGAAGCTTGGTGTACACTCCCCTCTTCTCCGAGAGATTCGTAGAGGTGCTCGGACAGGTGCGGAGCAAAGGGTGCAAGGAGTCGAAGGAGTGCGACAAAGGATGCACTTGGTATGTGTGGCAGAGATTCAAACTCTCTCACGAGTACCATGAGTGCTGAGAGTGCAGTATTGAATTTAAAACGATCTGCATCAGACTCAATCTTTTTGGTGGCTTTTGCGAGCGTCTTTTCAAGCTCGGGGGGTGAGGGCAGATTAGTCACCTGCTCTTTAAGAGCATAAATCCTTTCGAGAAACCGACGCATGCCCTCTACGCCTTCGAGATTCCAGGGATAGTGCCCCGGCTCATTATAGGGACCTATAAAGGCAAGGTACATGCGTACGGCGTCTGCGCCGTATTTCATAAGCATCTCATCGGGATTAACGACATTACCCCACCGCTTGCTCATTTTCTGACCGTCCGGACCGAGGATAATGCCGCGGTTGTAGCGCTCCGTAAAGGGTTCGGCGGTTGGCACGAGCGCACAATCATACAGTGCCTTATACACGAATCGTGCGTACAAAAGATGCATCGTGGTGTGCTCGCTTCCTCCCGAGTAGCGCTGTACGGGAAGCCACTTCTGCATCAGTGCTTGATTTGAGAAAGCATGCTCGTTCTTTGGATCAAGATACCGTAGGTAGTACCACGAAGAATCCACAAAGGTGTCAAAGGTATCGTACTCAGGCGTCCATCCCTCTCCAAAGATCTTCTCGACGCGTTCATGGAGCTCCTTCGAAGAGGCGAGCGGCGATCTACCTTTGGGAGTAAAATCCACATCCTCAGGCAATTTCCAGGGGAGGTGCTCCGCTGGCACGAGATGCGGCGCACCTTTAGGATCATAGACGATGGGAACGGGGCAGCCCCAGTAGCGCTGACGAGAGATGAGCCAATCACGAATGCGATAGTTAGTGGTTTTTTCTCCGCCAACCGCCTTGATGATGTCGGGGATTGCCTCGCGACTATCGCGCCCCGTGAAAGTGTCTGAAGCAATCAGCGTACCGTCGCCCGTATAGCATTTCTCCAGACTGTCGATGACGGTGCGTATTGGGAGGCTGTGACGCTCAGCAAACTCATAATCACGCTCATCGTGCGCCGGCACCGCCATCACTGCACCCGTGCCGTAGGAGGCGAGCACGTAGTCAGCAACATAAATAGGAATCTCCTCTTTCGTTGCGGGGTTTATGGCCATAACACCGTCGATCTTCACGCCAGTCTTGTCTTTATTTTCACTTCGCTCGCGCTCTGTTTTTCTTTCTGTCGAAATTATGTACGTTCGTATCTCCTCTTCGTTTTGCGCAGAAAGAATTGAAAGTAAAGGATGCTCGGGTGCAAGAACCACGTACGTTGCACCAAAGAGTGTGTCGGGACGTGTTGTGAATACCTCAATCCTTTCTTCACTCCCCACCACAGGAAACCAGAGTTTCGCTCCCTCTGACTTTCCTATCCACGCACGCTGAGCTTCTTTAATCTCCTCCCGCCACGAGAGTGCATCAAGATCAGACAAAAGACGCTCCGCATACGAGGTGATACGCATAAACCATTGCGTGAGTTTCTTTTCTTCTACTTCGCTGTCGCAACGCTCACACTTCCCGTCGATGACCTGCTCGTTTGCAAGCACGGTCTGGTCTTTAGGGCACCACTTTACGGCAGCTTCAGCGCGGTAGGCGAGGTCGTGCTCGTAGAGCTTCGTAAAGAGCCACTGGGTCCATGCGTAAAATGAGGGGTCTGAGGTTATAACTTCCTTACTCCAGTCGAGTGATGCGCCGATGGAGCGTATTTGGGTACGCATGCGTTCAATATTTTTGTACGTCCATTCTTTTGGGTTTGCGCCTTGTTTTATTGCTGCGTTTTCTGCAGGCAAACCAAAAGAATCAAATCCTATTGGGAATAAGACATTGTAGCCGCGCATGCGCATGAGGCGCGCATACATGTCGGTTACAGCATAGGCATACCAATGCCCGATATGAAGGTCACCCGAAGGATACGGGAATTCAAAAAGAAGGTAGAAGGGTTCTCTTGTCGTCTCCTTGAGATCAGTCTCGTAGAGATGCAGTGCATCCCATTTCTCTTGTGCTGCTTTTTCTATCGCAGCATGATCGAAGTGTTCCTTTTTCATTTCTTTGTCATGATTGACATGAGGAGAGGCCTCAGATGCGAGGCACGGGCAGACGATGAACGTAGGCGTATTCAAAATACGACGAAGTGAATCGGCGGGAGCCCGTAACGAAGCAGATGAGGTTTATCATCATGTCAATCTCTGAAACGGCGTATGCCGATATAAAGGAGCGCGACAAGCGCAACAGCAGACATTCCAAGACGAAGCAGATTCCCCGCCTCACCCCAATAACTTCCAGCGGCTATGATGAGTGCCACGACGCCACCGTAGGAGAGGCCGGTAGACACAATGGATGATCCCATGGGGACTACACCCGCGATGAGGGAGAGGATGCCAAGTCCGACCATCACGACAAACGCATACATTTCATACTCTTTCCGCGCTTCGTCAAAAAGCGGCTGACACTTTTGGTAGAAGTCGCAATACCCATCCATGATCGGTTTTGAGGCGCCCCGTATACCTTCATCTGATGGGGTTGCTATCCAAGTCCCCTCTTCTGCTTCACATGTCTCTGCGGTAAACACCTGTGTAGTGTTGACGGGACAATAGTCCTCATACTGAGGCTCGGGTATCGCGAGCGCACGCGCCGCAAGAAAGAAGAGGTTCAGCACCACCACAATTCCGAGCATAAGCGCCCATCGAACGAATTTTGGATGTGAAGGAGTTTCCATAGAGGCAGATTATAACACGCGAGGCGATATGCTGTATGATACCGAGAATGGCTAGAAAAGGAGGTCCAGAAAGCGACTCGCACGAGCGAAAGCTTAAAGAACTGAAGCGAGCGGGTCTTCTCGCGTCAAGAAAACAGAAAGAACCTACACAACAACGAGGTGGGGGGTTATGGTCTCCAGGAAAACCAAAGGAAGCGAGGATGACAAGGCGGGCTCTCCTTGGAGCGGGGACCCTTGCTGTGGGTACCGCGGCATTTACGGCCTACGAATTTTTTGGAAAGGCCGAAGGAGAAAATACTTTTAGCACAAGCGGGGAAGAATCCTTCCCTGCTGGTTCATTTCAAGAGAGGCACGCACAACAAAGAGAATCATTTACTACATATCGTCCTAATTTCATTTTTCTTCTTAATGAGGCGTATCAACCCGTAGGGGATCCCATTCCCGTATCAAACGTGACCGGAAGCCTTTCACCGGGAGTTGCAGAGCTAGGAGAAGCATCTGCAGAAGCAGTACATCCTGAATGGCTTGCGAGGGAGTATCGCCGTGCCAGTATCCCTATGCCACCAGAAAAAGCGGAGCGAGCACTCTGTAGGATTGAGGCACTCACGTTCATTGAACTGATCACACACTATGGAGCCAGTGTAGAAAAGGGACGCGCAATGGGTATCGATACCTCCTTGCTTCGCTATGTGCGGGATCATATCAAAAAAGTCACGGAAGATGTCGACGATCGGTGGACGTCGGACCGGCTTGTGTCAGCAGTACCTGCACTTCTTGGTATTGAATCAAACTTTGACAATCGAGCGGTAAGTCCTACGGGAGCAGAAGGAATTGTGCAATACACCGATGCTTCCTGGAGAGATATTTGGAGAACTATTCTAAAGCGAACGCCAGACCCCCGCTCTTTTAAAGATCAGCTCGATTTTCTGGGTGCTCATCTCACGGATTCTTATAAGTCGTTTTCTCATGCACCTCGGGTACGCGATGCACTCTCGTGGATTAGTAAAAATGTCTTTGAAAGTGAAGATCGGTGTAAGAAATTCTTTGAATTCCCCTCACTCCTTACTACCTACAACCGAGGAACTTCGGTTATGGTTGATGTACTCGAGTGGTTTGCGACAGAGTGTCAGAAGGTACAAGACGGGAAAGCCTCCACGCTTGGTGATATCACATTTCAAAAGCTACGTGAGCTCGCACAGAGTTCCCAACCAGAACTCTTTTGGTTGATGGTATGTAAAGCAAATGGCCCCATTCGAGGTTTTGGTGATGAGGGCAATGGCTATGCAATAAAAATCCTTGCTCTCGAGGAACCGCTCGCGAACGTATCTGCTCCCTAATCTATGCCTAGAGAACCAAACCGCCGAGATTTCCTAAAAGCCCTTGCTGGTCTTGGAGTTACCGCTTCAGTATCCTCTTCTATAAGTGAAAGGGAACAACGTGAAATCCCCTCACCTTCTAGAGAAGCGCATCTCACTGCAGAGCGTGTAGAAAGACCGAAAGAGCATATGGGCGAAGCACTCGAGCGTCGACTCGCTTTTCACCGTGAGTTCTATACCACGTTTACCAGAAACTACATCACGTTCCTTGATGAAGAAGGGATGCCCCTTGGTGAACCGGTTCCCATAGAGACCTATAACGGTAATGTTCCTGGGACTTTTGATGAAAATGGATTTATTAGTAAGGAGGGAGGATTTAATCAAGAATGGCTTGATGCACATCGAAAAGAAATATCGAGCCGCCACGGAGTTCCTTTTAGAGAGGGTCAATTACCAAGACAGATGAATGTGGTGTTGCTCATACGAGACTCAGTCTCTGATACCGCTCTTGTGCCCTCAGAGCTCACCCCTATGGAACGAAAGAAATTTCTTGATCAACTGACTTTGATTGATGTGGTGCGACATTTTGGAACATCCACTACCGAACAAGAACTTGGTACTGAGGGGGTGGCACCGCTCGAGTGTATACGCAGTCAAGTTGCCTCGTGGGGAGAGGAGGCAGAAAACCTTGAGTCAAGAGATATCTTTGAGGAACTTGCCTATTTTATTCCAGCACTAGGAGCTCAAGAATCACAATTTAATAACAAAGTCCGAAGCAGAGCGGGTGCAAAAGGCATTATGCAGTTTATGCCTGCTACGTGGCGTACGTATGGAAACAAAGATGAAGACTATGCATCGCTTCCAACACAAATTGATACTGCACACAAATACTTTACGAATGCCTACAAGGTTCTTTCGAGTGAGGCTGCAGGGAGTTTACGTGAAGTACGAGCCTTATTTCCCGATGACGCTTCTTTTAAACGCTTCTTTCTTGTCCCCGTGCTCTTAAACTCCTACAACGTGGGAGAAAATAAAATGGTGGAAATCCTAGAGTGGTTTGTGGAAACGCAGGTTCGTACCCACACCGTTACTCATGCTCTCGGATCTAGCTATGGTGTGTACAGTTTTATGGCGCACACTGCTGCACGCTCTGACGATAAGCGCACCGACACCTACGGGAGAGATTCAAGCGAGTATTTCGAGCGCATTCTTGCACTTCGTGATCTCGTGAGCACTTTGTAGCAGCATAGTTTGATACCTTGTTTACTCTCTGATAGGATCTCATCGGGGAGAAAGGAGAATACAATGCTCTCTGATAGAGAAGTTCGCGGGCTGTTGCGTGAGGTGAACTGGCGCACCCATCTTGTGGGGCTAACCGCACTGATGGCTTCTTGCCTTCTGTTTGGCATCACAGTAGCGCTCTTCCACGCCGAGGTTACTACTATGACCGCGTGGGAGATCGGGCTCGAAGACGGACCACTCATTTTTAACTGCGTGTGGATTCTGGTGCTCTGCGTAGTGGCGCTACGCCGCTGCTTTCGCATGACAGCACAAGCAGAATGGTTGATTGGAATGAAATTCAAACTCTCCAAACAGTACAAGCTCAAAATACGCCCGCTAACATGTGGGAAGAGATGATACAGGGGCTAGACGGCGTACCATGTGTTTGTTGTCGCAATCCATGCGGCGAAGAAAGTTTCCTGCTGTGCGACGCCTGTGTCTACGCAGGCTGCACCGGCAAAGACACGTGCAAAAAAAGCCCATCCAACTGAGAAATCTATGACGCATCTGCGTTGGCCAGCCGTTTTAAGTGGCTGGTTTTTGTATACTGAAGACGAGCTTGCAACTAGTACGGGAACTTGACAAGTATACTGAGTTAGTATATGGTTGTGGAGGAAATATGGACCGAGACATTCTGCCCGTGGCTCCTTGCGGTTTTGAATGTGTTCGCGTTCCGAAAGTTGACTATAGATCCAGGCCTGTAATAACTCCCGGGTAGAAATACCAAGGACTGGCCTCTGATTGACTAGGCCCCGCTCACTGTGTGTGTATGAGCGGGGCCTTTCCAATTTCCCTTCATAACAACTCTCTCCTCCGATCCATTAGATTCTTATTTTGAACGCTCACTGTGAAAAATAGTAACATCGTATGTCACTATATAGTGACATACGATGTTACTATTTTCCTTGGCCTTGTCTTAGCTATGGAGAAATACCATCACGTCGCCGTCTTTGACTACATACGTCTTGCCTTCCGTGCGTACGTGCCCTTTTTCGCGTGCAGCGGCGTAGGAACCATCTCCGAGGAGTGTGTCACTGTCTATGACTTCGGCACGAATAAACTTATCCTTGAAATCGTTATGAATTGCAGCACCAGCTTCAGGCGCCGTCGCGCCTTGAGGAACGGTCCAAGCCCTCGACTCCTTTGGTCCTGTAGTGAAAAAGGTGATAAGTCCGAGCGTGGTGTAGGCGCCGCGTATGAGATCGATAAGCCCGTCTACCTGTACTCCAAACTCCTGGCGAAACATCTCCTTATCCCCCTCCGCAACGTCGTTTAGTTCATGTTCAGTGCGTGCATCCACATGGACATAGCGACCATCAATTGATTCTATAGTGGCATAGGTCTTCTCTGCGCGTCCATCACCCGATTCCTTCAAATTATGTCCGCCTGTCTTGCCATTTAACGCATACAAAATCGGCTTCATCGTGAGGAGATTTAGGTGACGTATGAGCTCTCGTTCTTCGTGTGAGAGCCCAGCAGTTCTCGCGAGTTTTCCAGAATCAAGAGTTTGAAGAACCTTTACAAGCACTGCGTCCTCGGCGATAGCTTCTTTTTGTCCCGTTTTTATATCACGTACCAACTTTTCTTGGCGCTTCTCTACCTGCTCGCGGTCAGCAAGGACGAGCTCGAGATTGATTACCTCGATGTCACGCACCGGGTCTACCTCGCCATGTACATGTAGTACATCTGAGTCGTCAAAAAAGCGCACCATCTCGAGTATGGCATCGCATTCACGGATGTTTGAAAGAAATTGATTCCCGAGCCCCTCACCCTCGGAAGCACCTTTCACCAGTCCCGCAATATCCACAAACTCTATCGCCGCAGGAATCACTTTCTCACTCTGACTAAACGCAGCAAGCGCCGTAAGGCGTGCGTCGGGTACGCCTACTACACCCACCGACGGGTCGATGGTACAAAAGGGATAATTCTCCGCCGGTACCGCCGCCTTGGTGAGTGCATTAAAAAGCGTCGATTTCCCGACGTTGGGGAGCCCCACAATTCCGATCTTCAGCATTCACCTGACAATACACGAAAACAAATGAAAAAAGAACCGCCTCGATTAAATCGAGGCGGTAGCGCGTCATGAATACCATTTATGAGATGCCAGGTATGCTGTGACTGTAGCGCAGATATCCTCCACTTTCTCCTCTGCGCGACCCGTATACTTTGTCGGATCGGAGAGTAAAGAGCGAACCTCGTGGGGAATACGCTCCCACGCAGATCCAAGGTGTGGATCATTGTATGCAAGCCTCTGTACGGCCGCAAAGAGTGTAGGTTCCTCTCTCCCAACAAGCGGCAGCGCCTTGTGGTTGATGAGCTCATGCGCGTCCCCTTCATACCCATGCATTTGAAGCGCTAGGTAGAACGGTTCAGCAAGGATTCGATCACCTTGAGCCGCGAAGTTTCGCCTACACGCCTCTGTGTCGACAACGAGCCGGCCCAGGAAGGGCGTATCGTCTTTACCTTTTCGTAGCAGCGTATCGAGCTGATAGGTGAGGTTGACTATGAGTGTTGGGAAATCACGGGCAAGCGAACTTCCCACGAGATCGCGTTGATGCTCGCTGATCATGGTGTCGAGCACCTTCCCAAACTCGCTCTTGTTTTTGAGCCACATTCCCTCGAGATTCTCGAAGTGAAGCGGATTGCGCTTGTGCGCCATGGTCGACGAGCCGACCTGACCCGTTTCGAAGGGTTCCGCAAGTTCAGCAATCTCCGTTCGCATGAGATGCCTGCTGTCGCGCCCGAACTGGCCGAGCGATGCTGAGAGCATGAGGCATGAGTAGAGATAGTACGCGAGCGGTTCAGGTGGGAGCACCTGCGTCGAGATTGGCGCAGGTCGGAGGCCCAGGCGCTCCAACACTCGATCTTCAAACACGAAGTTAGCGCTGCCTCTCATACCAAGGCCCGCTTGTGCATTGTAGGCACCGACAGCTCCTGATATCTTCCCGACGAGGCCTCTTGAGTACTCCTCAGCTTCTCTCCAGTTATAGAAGACTCGATTGAGAATGGTGGCGAACCAGAAACCCACCGTGATGGGAAGCGCGTGTTGGCCGTGAGTCCTGCCAATCTGCACTTCTTTGGCGTAGCGAATTGCCTGATTGAGAAGACACTGCATCAGAGCGTGTGTCTTCGGACGTAGCACCAGCGTGTGTGCTCTCAGAAACTGCAGACTTCGTGCAGTGTCAATAACGTCGTAACTCGTGAGCGGTACGTGTATCCAACGCCGCAGCGGCTCTGGTATCACTTCCTGAATAACCCGCACGAGAGCACGAATGTCGTGCTTGGTGATTTCCCGCTCCACCGTATCGACTTGTGACGTCGTGATGGCGAAGAGTCTCGCTTCAACGTCTGGTGTCAGAAGATCCATATCTTCTTGACAAACAACGCGTACGTCACAGAGGGTTCGGAGAGTCGCGAGTTCGACCTCGATGAGTGTCCGAACCAAGTTGTCGTAGCCAAAATGCGCTACGAGATCCTTGGGCTGATACCGGGGATTTCCCGGCAAAGCTATATTTGCCATGTAGTGCCTCTCTTTCTTGGAAACAACAAGACGCCGTTGCTGCGTCTCTGTTTCTACCATACCACCTCCCGGCGCTCTACAAAAGAAAACGGCCGCAT
>JBASFO010000066.1:0-7845 GCA_049653065.1 Minisyncoccia bacterium | reverse complement strand
CCAAAACCTCAAAATATCAAAGTATAAAAGAGCACAGGCGACCGGAGTCGCCTGTGTGGACAAAGCCAAAGTTGAGAGAGGGTCAGTTGCGGAAGGCACGGCTGCCGGGGAGCCAACGACTGCCGACGCGGCGCCAGCCGTCGAGGCTCCACTTGCCGTGGCCGGCGCACCAGCCAAGGTCCGCGACGGGGCCGTTCTCGTCGTAGAAGAGGTTGGCGTACCCGTTGTTAAGCAGGACGCCGTCTTCGCCGTTCGGTTGGGCCGAGACGAGGCGGTCGATGACGTAGCAGAGCTTGGTCGCCGAGAATTCGTAGCCTTTGCCGAGGGACGAGCCGATCTCGCGATCGTTCGCCGCCTCGACGAGGTCCGAATACGGGAGCGCGAGCGCCCCCATCGACTGCACCGGGGCCGCGTGCTTGCGCACACGATCGATGAAGCCGCCCCAGACATACAAGCCCTTCCGCGTCACGAGCGCCGCGTTCGGTTCGAACAGTGTCTCCGACGCCGGGATGGTGGCCGTGCCCATTGGCCGCAGGACTGACTTTGTTTTCGCGCTCATGACGTTCCTTTCGTTAGCTAGAGCGTTTACGTTGAGCCAGACCCGTGAGGGTTCCAGCGAAAAAAGTCCGTGAGACACTTTTCGCTGGAACCCTTATCTCTCGATAGAAAGAACCGAAGCCTAGCATATACTATACTCCTATCACACCTATCTGTCAAGGGGGATTGCTTGAACTCAGGCAAAGCGACAAATAACCGCTGGTGTGCTATAATTTCTTTCAATGCATCGTTTTGTATCTCGCGTTCGCGGATTTCTCTTTCGTGGTGCCGGTCTCTTTGTCGTGCTCATACACCGCGTGCGTGCCCTTCCCCGCTATGGACAGGCGCTCCTCATCTTGGGCGTCATCGCGCTCCTCTGGGGGGTGTCTCTCCTTTTTAGTACCGACCAAGCGCCGGAGAGTAGCGCGCAGCGCACCGTGATACTGCGTCCCCTCTCGGAACTTGGAGGGAATCTTGGCGGAGCAAGCGTGGTAGGCACGGTGCGGGCGCGCTCCGAAGCCGCGCTTCGTGCCGAAGCGTCCGGTACCGTGCGCGGTGTCTACAGCGTTGTTGGTGCACGAGTGCCCGCAGGATTTATTCTCGCAGAACTTGAAAACAGCGCACAGCGCGCGCAGGTAACCCAAGCAGAGGGTGCGTATGACGCCGCGCGTGCCGCACAAAACGCAGTTTCTCCTCTTGATGTAGTGACCACGGCAAGAAACGCGTACCGCACTGCCTTTGAGACTCTAGACACGACACTCGAAACTGAAATTGATACGCTCTACGGCGAGATGACACCCACAGGTCCAAATCTGCTCATTAATCCCCTTGGTTCCGACTCTTCGTTTCTTTCTCGTGAACGGAAAAATATAGATGCACGTATGGATGCCGAGCGCATCACCCTTTCCTCAGCCGCCTCGGCAGATCCGCAGACATTACTTGCCGGTATGGAGATACTGACGGAGAGCGTAGCGACATTAACGAATGCACTTACAAACGCAGCAAACGCAATCAACTCAAACGCAACTGAAACACAAGTAAGCGCCATAGCGTCCGCACGTGCGACCGTAACCGGTATTTTGTCTTCGCTTACCGCAGCGCGCGCGACGCTCCGCAGTGGCACCACCTTGTCTACCGCCTCGACCGATGCAGCGGTGAAATCTGCACTCGGCACGCTGCGCCTTGCGGAATCTTCTCTTGAGAAAACTCGCATACGCACGCCTATTGCAGGAACGGTGAATTTCCTTCCTCTACGCGTGGGCGACTATGTCGCTACGCTCGATCACGTGGCAACCGTGGCACACAATGGCGCATTGGAGGTTGTGGCATTTGTATCCGAGGAAACGCTCGGAAACCTATCAACCAATGATACCGTCATGGTCGAAGAGCGCTATCCTGGCACGGTCACTTCCATAGCTCCTGCGCTTGATCCCGTAACCAAACAAATAGAAATCCATATCGCAGTCGAGACTGGAAGTGCTCTCGTAAACGGCCAGGCGGTGCGCATGACACTCCCGGGTGGAGTGTCGGAGGAGCTCGTGAGTGGCCCCATACTCCTTCCTCTTACTGCCGTGAAGCTTACCGCTGGTGCACGAGTCATATTTACTCGTACCAGAGAGGGGAGACTTCGCGGCATTGCGGTAGATATTGGCGAAGTGCGCGGTGAGCGCATTGAAATATTCACGCCTCTTTCCCCTGATGTGCGTATAGTCACTGATGCACGAGGACTTTCCGATGGGGAGTTGGTACAAGTGACGGAGGAATAAGATCACGTCTATGACGAAGTTCTGGACTTTCTTTCTAGACCGGCACCACTTTACGGTCTTTCTCATGCTCGTCCTCGTGGCGTCCGGCGTCTACGCTGCCCTCGCCATTCCCAAAGAAGCAACACCTGATATTGCGATACCTCTTGGCATAGTGGGAACGGCGCTTCCCGGAGCTTCCGCCGCCGATGTCGAGCGACTGGTGACTGACGTCATCGAAGACGCTGTGCTTCCCGTTGAGGGCGTATCCAAAGTTACCTCATCCTCGGGGGAGGGATTCTCATCCCTCTCGGTCGAGTTCGTCGCCTCTGCCTCCATAGAGAAATCGATAGCTCTTCTTAAAGATGCAGTAGATACCGCCCAGGCAGAGCTTCCCGAGGAAGCGACTGATTCTGTGGTTTCTGATGTTAACTTTGCGGACCAACCGATTCTCATCGTCTCCATTTCAGGAAATCTCGCCGCTGCAGAACTAACGGCGCTTGGAGAGACAGTACAAGACGAGATCGAACGTGTGCCCGGTATTGCGACCGTCTCCCTTTCGGGCGTACGAGCGCGCGAGGTACAGGTCATACTCTCACAAAAGAAACTGCTGCAGTACGGTATCTCCGTAAGCGATGTCACCAGCGCAATCGCGGCAGCGGGATTTGGAGCACCCGCAGGCGCTATCACTGTTACGGGAGTCGAGTATGATGTGCGTTTTGAAGCAGACATCACCTCAACCGAAGACGTAGCACAGGTCGTGGTGAGGAGAGGAGGCGGCGCTTCCCTGAAAGTTGCAGATGTAGCAACGGTCATAGATGGACTTGAAGACCCGGAAAGCTACTCACGCGTCTCGGTCACTGGCGCCCCGGGAAATCCCTCATTTTCCCTAACCGTCTCAAAATCTCGGGGCGGCAACATCGTAGAAACCGCAGAAGCGGTAAAAACGAGGCTTGAGGAGATGCGCACCGAAGGACTCCTCTCGGGAACCGAAATCGTGGTCTCCTATGACGGAGCCGAGGAAGTAGGGAAATCACTCTCAGAGCTCTCCCGCATAGGAATCGAGACTATCGCACTCATTCTCATCGTCCTGTTTGCGACCCTGGGGTGGCGCGAGGCACTCGTCGCGGCTGCCTCCATTCCCCTCTCCTTTCTCATTGCGTTTATTCTCATGCTCGCCTCGGGAAACAGCATCAATAACGTCTCGCTCTTTTCCCTTATTCTTGCAATTGGCATATTGGTCGATTCTGGAATCGTGATGGTCGAGGCATTCCATACCCGCCTCAAAGCGCTTGGTGCGCGTGCTGCCGCACTAGCGGCGATACGCGAGTACGCATGGCCCTTGATTGCGGGAACATTTACCACCATTGTCGTATTCGTACCCCTCTTCTTCCTCTCGGGAATCGTCGGGAAGTTTCTTGCGTCTATTCCCTATACGGTTATCTTTGTACTCCTCGCCTCTATTCTGGTCGCACTCGGCTTCGTGCCGCTTCTGTCGGTTTTCTTTGTAAAAGACGACACAAAAGCAGAAGAGCGGCGACAGGAGCGCTACAATCGCGTGGCGCAAGAATGGTATCGCACTTTCCTGCGCCGTATTCTCCACAATAAGAAAGCGCAGAATCAGTTCATGGCGCTCTTGGGTGTTCTCTTTGTGATCGCTCTTGCGCTTCCCGCAACCGGTCTTTTAAAATCAATATTTTTTCCGGGGGATGATTTTGATTACGTGTATATAAATATTGAACGACCGCACGGCTCTTCACTCTCATCAACAGATCTTGCCGTGCGAGAGGTGGAGGAGATTCTCTATGAGGAGCCGCTCATAGAGTCCTTTACCACTGTGGTTGGTTCGGGCAGCTCTTTCTCGGGAGGATTTGAGGGTGCGGGAAGCGGCTCGTACCTCGCAAATATAACGGTGAACCTTCCTAAGAAACGAAAAGAAACGAGTTCAGAATTTGTAGCGAGAATGCGCACAAAGATGAATACCGTCGAGTCGGCGCTCGTCAGTATCGGCGAGCCTGAGGGGGGCCCGCCCTCCGCAGCTCCCATCGCCCTCACCTTCTCGGGGGATGATCTTGATGCTCTGACCCGCGTTGCTGAACGCGCCGCCCGCACACTCGAAGAAATACCCACAGTGGTGAATGTCTCGACCTCCGCGGACGACGCACATACAGAATTTGTCGTCCGACTCGATACTGCAAAGGCGGCGGAGCAAGGCATACCTCCTGCTGCAGTTGCTGCGCTACTGCGCACTGCGCTTTTTAGTACGGAAGCTTCCTCACTACGGGAGGGTTCTGAAGAGATAGATATACGCGTGAAGCTTGATTTAAACCCTGCGTATAAAGATCCTTCAGAGGTAACGAATGTGACGATTGATGCCGTACGTGCGCTCTCCATCTCCGGGAGAAACGGACCTGTGGCTCTCTCTTCTATCGCCGATATCTCCTACGAACCTGCACACAAGAATATTCGACATGAAGACGGCACGCGCATAATGAGTGTGACGGGAGAGGTGGGCGCGGGCGGTAATGCTATTGAAGCTACTGCCGCGTTTTCGGAACGCTTCAAAGAAACATCGCTTGAGGAGGGGGTACATATGAAGCAGGGCGGAGAGAGTGAGGATGTGGCGGAATCCTTCACGGAGCTTTTCATAGCACTTATCGCGGGTGCGGCGCTCATGCTCTCTATCCTCATTCTTGAATTCAATTCCTTCCGCCATTCGTTCTATCTTCTGCTCGTCATTCCCCTCTCGCTTATTGGCGTGCATGTGGGTCTTCTGCTGGTTGGCCAGCCCCTCTCCCTCACGAGCATGCTCGGGGTTATCGCTCTTGCGGGCGTTATCATAAATCATGCGATTATTCTCATGGATTCCATAGCGCGCATCCATAGAGAACATGAAGAATGGTCTCTTGAAGAAGTGGTGCTCCAGGCAGCGACACTGAGGCTCCGCCCGATTTTGCTCACCACGATAGTCACCGTTATCGGCATGCTTCCGCTTGCAACCGCCTCCCCGTTCTGGGCGCCTCTTGCATTCGCCATTATGTTTGGTCTCGCCTTCTCACTCCTCCTGACCCTCGTCTTGATACCGATCCTCTACTACCGATGGCCCGGGAGCGCCGTTCTCGCTCGCTACGCATCAAAAGATACTGGTTAGTTTCTCCAGAGATTCACGCGTCTTGCATCTTCTAGCGAAAGGATTCTTACGGGCATCGGAGATGGGTGCCCCGTCCGCTTGTGCTGCGAGGATGGCGACACGGACTTTTTTACTAGCGTAGCAAGATGTTTAATCACCACCTCCATTGCCACTATTCCCTCCTTCGCCACTGCCGCTACCGCTTCGATCATCGTCGTCCTCATCGTCGTTATCGTTATCGTCGCTACCCTGACCCGATGAATCCTCATCATCATCTTCGTTAGAATTCTCGTCAGAATCATCTTCAAGATCAAGTACTCTAAATTCAAGTTCGGTGTCCTCATCTTCGTCATACTCGTGGTCTTCTTCTTTCCACGACTCGTCCTCCTCTTTTTGAAGAGAGTGTTCACCATCCCCTCCTCGTACCGAGGCGGCGGTAGCCGTAAATGAATCAGCATCATCGCTCATTAGCGCGCTCGTTTTGCTACGACCGTCAGAATGCTCGTGGAATCGCACTAAAACGTTCTTCTTTGCCGTATCGCGGATACGCTCGGTAGCATCAAGAAGCGCGAGTACACGGTACGCGCCACGCTCTGCAGAGACAATACCCCGGACCGAGCTTGTTTCGATTGCACCAGCAAAAAGTATCTCGATGCGTTCAAGCTCGTTAGAGAGCGCATCTTTAGTATCGATTTGGAGTTCATCGCGGGCAAGTTGTTCACGCGCTTTTTCTAGAAGCTTCGCGGCTCGTTCAGCGCTTGCCGCGAGCGCGCCCTCACCTTCACGCGCCACGAGCGCAAGTGAGGCGAGCGAATCAGCATCCTCTTCATCCTCGCCTTCGGCCTGCGCTTCCAGTATGTCTGCTTGCGCGGCGAGTGCGTAGGAGAGTTGCACCAACGCATCATCAAACTGAAGTGCCGAAACGCGCGTGCGCGCGTGCTCGATACGCTCTGCGGCCTCCTCCGCGGCGCGGGCAAGTCCCGGTCGTTCGTCTGCGGCAAGCAGTGCAATTTCCCGTAGACGCTCTTCTGCGTGGCGTATCAGAACGCGCACTTTTGCGCCGTCCGTAAAGGCAAACACCTGCTCGGTTGGTTCCTTGAGATTCGTTTTCACCAAATAGAGCGTATCTCCAGGGAGCGAACTCCCCGCAAATGCAAGGGTGGTAGAGCCGCCGACAAGCGCGATGACGAGTACAAAAGCAATCAACGCATTTCTTTGAAGGAAAAAGTGATAGGGCGAAGGAAGAAGCTGGAGCGGCGTCGCCGTTTGCATAGAGGCAACAAGCTTCTCACGCATCGCTGCTTTTTCAGGCACGGTCAAAGACCACGCGTCTGCGTGTTTCAATTCTTTTCCGAGTTCTTGTAAATTTTTAGTCATGGTGGTCGATGTGAAGCGCTATACGTACTTTCTCGATACCTCGCTTCACGCGCACCGAGATGGTGTTCGGCCGCTCCTGGAGAAGCTCGGCGATCTCATGAATCGGCAACCCCTCGATAAGGTGGAGTATGAGCGATTCACGATAGGGCTCTTTCTGCGCGCGGATCACATCTCCAAACAGTCGCGCTTCGGCAGAAACGTTCTGGGTTGCGGCGACAGGCGCTTCTTCGAGTATCCCTTCGGGCAAATCACGTTCAAGGACGGGCTTCTTTCGTTTATAGTAGTCCTTGATGAGATTCCTCGCCACGGTGTAAAGGAACGCTTTAAAGTCCCGAATTTCATTTCCCCGCTCCACCTCACGCCATGCACGAAGAAAGGTCTCCTGAGCAAGATCTTTTGCCTCGTCTCGACTGCTGGTTTTTCCATAGCAGAAGCGGAAGAGCGCATCGGCGTACGCTTCGTACGCGGCAAGGAACTTCGTATGTGATTCTTCACTTCTCATAGGTAGACGATGGAGTCGCTCCTTATATTACCAAAAGCGGGGGGTTCTAGCCTCCTACCAGGGTGCCAACGATAGTACCAATACCTATGGCAAGACCTCCAATGAGTACCATACGAAACGCGTTCCTCGTGAGCGAGGTACGGGTGAGCGCACCGGAAGCCGCTCCGAGTACGAGGAGTGCGGCAAGGGAAACTCCTATAGAAGCCCACAATGCGGCACTGGCACTCAAAAAGAGATAGGGCACCAGGGGTATAAACCCGGATATAAAGTAGGAGATGAGCATGGTAAGCGAAGCCAGATAGCTTTTTGTGGAGACGCGGTCAGACCCGGTACGCATCTCCTCTGCAGTTGACTCGGAAAGAAAACTTCCTGCAGCCATGGAAATTGCTTCGACAAAAATGAGTATGAGTCCAGTGATGAATATTTCCCTTGTGCCCATGCCTGCAATCGCGACACCAGAGAGAAGTCCCACCGTTGATACTAGACTGTCTTCGACGCCGAAGACGAAATTACGCAGATAGGTAGTTGAAACGAAGGTCATGGAGTCAGTATATCAA